>CAMDRY010000228.1 GCA_945906975.1 Bordetella parapertussis
AACCGGGGAGGTCGCGGCGGCGCGCGCCACCGCTGCGTTGTTGCGACGCGATGTCACAGCGGCATTGCGTTACGTCGGGGCGGACGCCATTGTTACGCCGACCTGGCCGTTTGCCGCGCCACGCATCGACGAGGCGACCGTGACGGTGCGGGGAATGAGTGTGCCGGTGGACCCGCACCGCAATTGTTTCGTGCGCACGGCCAACGCGATTGACGCCTGTGCGATCACCTTGCCTATGGGTTTGTATCCGGACAGCGGTGTGCCGGCCGGCTTACATTTAATGGCGGATGGCGGCAGTGAGTTGCGCCTGCTTGCGGTGGCCGCGCTCGCCGAGGCAGTCATGCCGGCCTTGTCGCCGGCGCCGCCCTTGCGCAACGGGAATTAGCGCCACCCCCGAAGTCGGGGCATTGTGCGGCAATGCTTGTCGCTGCTTCTGTGCCCGGATAAGCTTTTACCATGGCAGTGCATGTTGTCATTGCATAGTATGAATGCGACGATACCCTCGGACGCGGTTTGTCTTACCGGTTTTTGGCCGGCGATGACTTTCCCGACGGGAATGCACGCTCTTGGGTCAAAAACTCGTGATGTGGTGTTCGTATTCATTGGCCACTTCGCCGGCCAGTGCCAGCCGCGTGGCCGGGTCGGCCTGCAGGCCGCGCAGTATTTTTGTGTTGAACGCCTCGAACGTCTTTTTTGTTTCATTGGCGAAATCGGACGTCACGCCCTCGTCCTCGTAGCGCCGGACCTAGGCCTGAGCCGCGATGCCGATCACGAAGTACAGCGCGGCGTTGGGCGCGTTTTCCTGCATGAGTTCAAAGGCGCGTCGGAACAGGATCTTGAAAGAATCGGTTCCGGATTCGGATTGCGCAAACTGACGGCTGACTTCTTCGAAAGACATAAAACTACCTTACGGGGTTTCAGGGGGAAGGGACAGACTGCGTCGAAGCGCCGCCATGCGATGCGGACCAGGCGGACGGATCCTTGAGGAAATCCCCGAGCTTGTCCAGCGCCTGCGGCGAAACGCCGTGCCCGCCTTCGGCGGCGGCGCGGTGCACGTCCTGCCAGCTGGCAAGCGCATGCACCCGTACGCCCAGCGGCGCCAGCAGCGGCCGCGTCGGGAAGGTCCGGTAGTCGAACACCACAAAGATGTCGCGCACCGACTGGCCGGCGGCGGCCAGTGCCTTGCAAAAGCGCACCTTGGAATGCCCGGCCGCCATCATGTCGTCCACCAGCAGGGTGCGGCCTCCCGCGATGACGGCGCCTTCCACCTGCGAGGCGTTGCCCAGGCCGGCCGCGCGCTTGCGCACGTACTGCAGCGGCAGCGACAGGCTCTCGGCGATCCACGCGGCCAGGGCTATGCCGCTGGCTTCGCCGCCGGTGACCGAGTCCAGGCCGTCGAGGGCCCCCTGTTCGCGCAACAGCACCAGGGCGCGTTGCACCAGGTCGCGGCGCAGCGCCGGGTAGGCAATCAGCCGCCGGCAGTCCATGTAGACCGGGCTCGCCCAGCCCGAGGGCAGGCGGTAGGGCTCCCGGGTACAGAAGCTCACGCAGCCCGCATCGAGCAGGGCGTGGGCGACGGCAAGGGTGTTTCCGGTCACTGCGGCTGGCGTTGTCATGGCGGTTTGTCGGTTCTTCGGGTTCAGGTTATGCGGGCCAGCAGCTTGCGCAGGCGTTCGGCGCCGGCACGGCCCTTTTGGGCGCCGGCCCATAGCCGGGCGACCATGGCCTCGTACAGCTGCACGGCTTCGCCCGATGCGGTGAAGGTCGCGATGCCGTTGCGCACGTTGGGCAGTTCGCCGAAGCGGAACGGGCTCACGGTGAGCACCGAGCGCGAGCCGCTGGTGGCGATCTGGAAGGTCGAGGCCGGCATGGTGTCGTCCACCAGGCCGATCTGCACGTTCATCGGCTCGCTGGCCATGAGGGTCGCGATGTTCTCCACCTCGCGTCGCGCGGCGAGCACGCGTTCGGCGCGCACGGCGGCGGGCAGGTCCAGGCGACCCACCAGCCCGGTGTGCACAAAACGCTCGAGCTCGCGCAGCCCGATCAGGCTCACGATGTGCGGCTGGCGCCTGGCGAAGAACTGCTTGCGCTCCTGCAGGATGTCCATCATCTGGTCCACCTCGGGCTGGCGCAGCGCGTCCTGCGGGCGCGAGGTGGTTTCCACCAGCATCTGGCGCAGGTAGCGCGGGTAGTCCTCCGATGTGAGCAGCAGCGAGATCGGTTCGAAATGCGCGACGATGCGGTCCGCCGTCTGCTCCACCTGGCGCATGCGCTCGAGCAGGCCCAGCGCCGTGGAGTAGTACTCCACCTCCACGCCGAGCAGCGAGGCCAGCGAGGTGCCCAGCACCTGCGCAAGACGCGCCAGCGTCTCGATCTTCACGATGCCGCCGCGCTCCATGCGGTAGACCACCACGCGCGACACGCCCAACTGCGCGGCCACGTCCTCGGCCTGGAGCGAAGCGCCGATGCGGTAGGCGCGCAGGCGTTCTCCGAGCGCCAGGTAGTCTATGGCGGGGGCAAGGGGCGGGGCAGGGGGGACGTCGGTCGGCATGGCTTGCGTGGCATCTGGTGAGGCCAGGGAAAGTATAGCTTCGTTCATGCGAGGGCCTTCGCGGCCGCAGCGATCACTGCCACGCCGGGCATGAAGTCGTCCAGATCCATCGCTTCGTTCGGGTTGTGCGAGCCGTTGGCGTTGCGGATGAACACCATGCCGCTCGGAATGCCGGCGTTGGCCAACACCGCCGCGTCGTGGCCGGCGCCGCTGGCGATCACGTCGAACGCCACGCCCTGTTGTGTGCAGGCTTGCGACAACACACTGATCACGTGGTCGTCCATGGTGGCGGGCGCCGACAGCAGGCGGCGGTCGAACTCGAAGCGCACGCCGCGTTCCTGGCCGATGGTGTCGCACTCGGCCTGCATCAGTGCGTGGAAAGCTTCCAGCGTGTCCTGGCTGCGGCTGCGCGCCTCGAAGCTGAAGTCCACCGTGCCGGGGATGCGCGAGATCGAATGTTCGGCCGCATCGGTGCCCACGATGCCTGTGGTCACCACCAGGTCCATGCCGCGCTCCAGCATGGCGCGCCAGTGTTCGTCCAGCCGCATGATCAGGTCGGCCACGGCAAACATCGCGTCGCGCCGCAGCCAGCGCGGCACGGCGCCCGAGTGCCCGGCCTCGCCGATGCAGCGCACGCGGTTGTGGCGCACGTTGCCGCGAATGCCCGAGACCACGGCCAGTGGCAAGTGGCGCGCCACCATCACCGGGCCCTGCTCGATGTGCAGCTCGAGGTAGGCAGCCACGAGGGCTTTGTCGATTAGCGGGCGGCCGGACGTGACGGCCAGCGTGTCGGCACCCGCCTGCGCCATGTAATCGCCCAGCGTCCGGTCGCCGCTGCGGTGACGTAGTTGCAGGTCGTTCGCGGACAGCAGGCCGAAAGCCGCAGCCGAGCCCATGTAGGCCTTGCCGAACCAGGCACTGTCCTCGCCGCGAAAGGCGATGACACATAGGGCGATGCAGGTGCCCGCCTGCTGGTGCGCCACCAGGCACAGCAGCCCGGCAACGATGCCCGCGAGCCCGTCGAAGTTGCCGCCCCGGGGCACCGAATCCAGGTGCGAGCCGGTCCACACGGCACGTGCGTCGGGCGCCAGCGAAGGCTGCCGGAACAGCAGGTTGGCGGCGGCATCGGTGCTCGCCACCAGGCCGTGTGATTCGGCAAACCTGCGCAGGTACGCCGCTGTCGCGGTCTCGCCGGGGCCGTAGCTTGCACGCGTGACGCCCACGCCGTCCCACGACAACACGCGGATGTCTTCAAAAATCTTCTCGGCCACCGGCTTCAGTGCGTGCAGGTCCATGGGTGTGTGCCCGCTCAACCCGATTGTTGGGCGAAACGCAACCAGCGGTCGCTCAGTTGCGGGTCGATGCGCACGGCGCCGGTGAGTTCGGTGATGTGCTCGATGCTGTTTTCAACACAGTAGGCGTCAAGGCCTTCGACGATGTGCGCCATCGCGCCCGGGTCGATGAACGAGGCGGTTCCCACCTGCACCGCCTGCGCCCCGGCAAGCATGAATTCGATGGCGTCTTCGGCACTGGCAATGCCGCCGCAGCCGATGACCGGGATGCGCACCGCGCGGTGGCACTGGTACACCATGCGCAGCGCAATCGGCTTGATGGCCGGCCCCGACAGGCCGCCCATCACATTGCCCAGCGTGGGCTTGCGCGTGCGGATGTCGATGGACATGCCCAGCACTGCGTTGCCCATGACCACGGCGTCGGCGCCCGCGTCTTCGCAGGCGCGCGCCACCGCGGCGATGTCCGACGAATTGGGTGTCAGCTTGGCCCACACCGGGTGTTGCGTGCGGCGACGGATCGCGCTCACCACCTCGTAGGTGGTGTCGGGTGCCATCGCGAAAGCCATGCCGTCGGCTTCCAGGTTGGGGCAGGAGATGTTGGCCTCGATGGCGGCCACACAGGGCAGCGACACCTGGGCCACGGCTTCGGCGAACTCATCAACCGTGTCGGCCGAAATCGATACCACCACCGGCGTGCCGAAGGCGGTGTAGGGCGGCAGGATTTCACGCAGGTAGTGGTCCAGCCCCTTGCTCGGGATGCCGATGGAGTTGAGCATGCCGCCGCGCGTCTCGGCCACACGCGGTGTCGGGTTGCCGGCGCGGCTTTTCGGCGACACGCTCTTGATGACCAGTGCTCCGAGGCGCGCGAGGTCCAGCGCCTCGCGATATTCGATGGCAAAACAGCCCGAGGCCGGCATGACCGGGTTGCGCAGCGTGAGCTGCCCGAGGCGAACGGAAAGATCAGCCAAATTCCACCTCCCCCACCACCTGGCGGATCGGGAACACCGGGCCTTCGCGGCACACGCGCAGAAATCGCTGGTCGCCGTCGCAGTCGAACAGGCGTACGCACGAAAGGCAGACGCCCATGCCGCAGGCCATGCGCTGCTCCATCGCCACCTCGCCGTCGATGGCGGGGTGCTCGGCCAGCAGGCGCTGCAGCAGCATCAGCAGTCGGTGCGAGCCGCAGGTGTAGATGGCGTCGGGCGGGTCGGCGGCAATGACGCGCACCAGCAGCGCCTCGACGGCTTCGGGCGCCGAACTGCCGTCGCTGTCGTAGAGGCAGAACACGGCGGCTTCGATGCCGCGCAGGAACTCGCGCTGCATCATGTCGGCCGGGCTGCGCGCCGACATGACGGCTGTGATCGCAATGCCGGCGGCGGCCGCGTGGCGCACCAGCGGTGCCAGCGTGGCCAGGCCCACGCCGCGCACCACGAGTACGATGTGCCGGTAGTGCGGCTTGAGCGTGAAGGTGTTGCCCAGCGGTCCCACGATGTTCATCGCCGCGCCTTCGGCCAGCGTGGCCAGCGCCCGGGTGCCTTCGCCGGTCACGTTGTAGAGGAACTCCAAGCTGCCTTCGGCGGGCCCCGTGCCGTACACGCTCATGGGCCGCAGCAGAAAGGGCTGGTGCTGGTCCGTGGTCGGGCACTTGAGCTGGTAGAACTGGCCGGGCCGGGTGGCCGGCGCGAGCGCTGCGTCGGATTCAAGCCGCAAATACCGGTAGCGCCCGTTCACCCAGCGGTGCTCTGTGACCCGGCAGGTGTGCGAGGAGACGGCCGGGCTGAAGCAGGGGGTGTCGGTCATGTAAGGGTAGATGAATTCGTATCAAAATAGATACTGATTGGATAATAGTTTCCTTTTTGATACTGTGTCCAGCTTTTTTTGTGCATGGGGCCTCGTCCTCCCGGACTCCCTGTTTGTCATGCCGGATCAATTCCAGGATGACAGAAAAGAGTCCGCGATGACACAGCCAGCAA
>CAMDRY010000229.1 GCA_945906975.1 Bordetella parapertussis
GGCGCCTCGCCCTTGCGTCCGGTGAAGGTGATGGTGGTGTCGCCGTCGCGCCAGATCGAACGCATTGCGGCAACCCACGTTCGCGACCTGCCCTGGACCATGCGGTTCTTGTTGCGCACCGTGGGTGCGATGAACCGCAACGGTTCCAACCTGGCGAGCTATCTGTTGTTCGAGAAAAGTTTTTGCCGCGCGCTGATTGATCTTGGCTATGAGGACACCATGGCCAGGCGCGGCGAAATGCTCGATTTTCTGACCGCCGCCGCCTGATCCCAGTCCCAGTTTGCTCCAACCCGCCGGAATGGCGCGATTTATGCAGCCTGCTAAACTGTCTTCCGGACAAATACTCCAGGTGCGCGCCATGAGTGACTCTTCCCAGATGCCCGATCCGCTCGAAATGCTTAAAAAAATGTGGGCCCCCATGGGCTTGCCCATGCCGGGGATGCCCGGAATGGTGACGCCAAGCTTTAACGCCGCGGATATCGAAAAGCGCATCGCCGATCTGAAGTCGGTGGAAAACTGGCTCAGCATGAACCTGAACATGCTGCGCATGAGCATCCAGGGTCTGGAAATGCAGCAGGCCACTATCGCCGCCATGCAGCAGGGCATGCAGGCGGCGCAACAGGCGGCGCAAGCGGGCACTGCGCGGCCGGGCAATGCCGCGTTCAATGCGCCCGGCTTCAATCCCGCCGGCGCGGCACCGGCGGGCGCAACCGCGCCCGGCGCCAATCCCCTGACCGATCCGGCGATGTGGTGGAACATGCTGCAGCAGCCCCAGGCGGGACAGGAAGCGGCCAAGCCCGCACCGAAAAAGAAATGACCCTGTTTCGCGTCGGTCATGCCGGTGCAAAACGCTGGCAGGATGCGGCGCGTGCTTGCGTTCAGTCGCTGTCGCCATTGCCGCCGGCGGCCAATGTCGGTTTTTTCTACTTCACCGATCATTTTGCCGCGGATGCCGAAGCCGCCCTCGCCTACCTCAAATCCGTGACCGGGATATCGCACTGGGTCGGATCGGTGGGTGTCGGCGTACTTGCCGCAGGCGTCGAATATTTTGACGAGCCGGCGATGGTTGTCATGGTGGCGGCGTTGCCCGAAGACGGATTCCGCGTGTTCTCGGGCAAGTCACGTCCGCCCGCGCCAGGGGAACTGACTGCCGATGGCGGGGTAGCGGCGCATTTTGCCGTGGTGCACGCCGACCCGCAGGGTGACGACGTCGCCGGCCTGATCGAAGACATGGCGAAGAAAGTGGCGAGCGGCTTTCTCGTTGGCGGGCTGTCCAGTTCGCGCGGCCGGCATTGCCAGATCGCCGATGAGGTGATCTCGGGCGGGCTCTCGGGGCTGGTGCTCTCTTCGGAGATCGCTCTGGCCACGCGGCTGACGCAAGGCTGCACCCCGCTGGATGCGCGCCACCTGGTCACATCGTGCGACCGCAATATCCTCATTACCCTGGACAACCGTCCGGCACTGGAGGTGTTCATTGAGGACCTCGGGCCCGGGTTTGCGCAAAGCCTGGAGGAAGCCGGTAGGCTGTTTAATGTAGGCCTGCCGGTCGAGGGCTCAGATAACGGTGATTATCTGGTGCGTAACCTCGCCGGCCTGGATCGACGCAACAAGCTGGTGGCCATAGGCGACTATCCGCAACAAGGCGCGCAGCTTATGTTCTGCCGCCGCGACGCCGCCAGTGCGCGTGAGGATCTGCTGCGTATGCTCGAGGAGATTCGCCCGGCGACCCCGCCCAGGGGCGGACTTTACTTTGCCTGCGTCGCGCGCGGGGCGAACATGTTCGGAGAGAAATCCGAAGAGATGCGTATCATCCGCGAGCAGTTGGGTGACTTCCCGCTAGCGGGTTTTTTTGCCAACGGCGAAATTTCCCATGACCGGCTGTATGGCTATACTGGTGTCCTCACGTTGTTCCTATAGCGGTTTGGCCCCGGTCTTATATTTTCAGTCCTGAGGGCGCAGGCGGAGACGCCGGGTGCGCCGCGCAAAGCGCATGGTTTGTGACAATTTTCGTTGTTCAATTTTCGTAATAAATATCGCAATCGACATCGCAATCGACATCGCAATCGACATCGCAATCAGTATCGCAATCAGTAATCCAATCAGGAGCAAGCATGCCAAAAGCAATCCGATTCGGTAAAACAGGCGGTCCGGAAGTTCTGCAGTGGGAGGACGTTGAAGTCGGCGCGCCCGGTCCGGGCGAGGCGCAGGTCCGGCACAAGGCGGTGGGCGTTAATTTCGTCGATACTTATAATCGCAGCGGCCTGTACAAGCACCCCTTACCCTCCGGACTGGGTGCCGAGGGTGCCGGTGTGGTGGAGGCGGTGGGGGCTGGCGTGACCCATGTCAAAGTGGGCGATCGCGTGGCTTACGGCACCGGGCCGCTGGGCGCTTATGCGGAAGTGCGCAACATGCCGGCTGAGCGCCTGTGCAATCTGCCCGAGGGGATTTCCTTCGAGCAGGGTGCCTCGATGATGCTGCAGGGCATGACGGTGCAGTACCTGATCAAGCGCATCTATCCGGTCAAGGCAGGTGAAACGGTGTTGTGGCACGCCGCTGCAGGCGGAGTCGGCCAGATCGCCTGCCAGTGGCTCAAGGCCCTTGGCGTGACGGTGATCGGCACGGCCGGCAGCGACGAAAAATGCGCGCTGGCCAAGTCGCTGGGCGCCGACCATGTGATCAACTATCGCACCGAAAATTTCGTCGAACGGGTTCACGCCATCACTGGCGGCGCACGCGTGCCTGTCGTCTATGACTCGGTGGGCAAGGACACCTGGCTTGGATCGCTCGACTGCCTGCGTCCGCGCGGCTTGATGGTGAGTTTTGGCAACGCCTCGGGCCCGGTGACGGGCGTTGACCTGGGGATTCTGACGGCCAAGGGATCGCTGTTCGTCACGCGGCCGACACTGGCCAATTACGCCGGCACCCGTGCCGATCTCGAGGCGACCTCCAAGGATCTGTTCGATATCGTTCTCTCGGGCAAGGTGAAAATCGACATCAGCAGCACGTATCCGCTCAAGGATGCGGCAAAGGCGCACATCGATCTGGAGTCGCGTAAAACAACCGGGTCCTTGATTCTGATCCCGTAATCGCCGTGGTTTCCGTTATTCCCGCAGTGTCGCTCAGGCAGGGCGGGCTGCAATAAACGGGGGGCTTTGGCCCCTTGTTTATTTTTGCGTATTCGCCGCTGGCGCCCCGGCCGCGCGCAGGCCGAGCCATTCGTTGGCAACGAGTGCGGTGATCACGATGACACCACCGGCGAGTGCGAGCTCTTGGGGTTGTTCATTGACGCCTATCCACACCCAGACGGGTGCGAGCACGTTTTCCAGCAGCGAATACAGGCCGATCTCGCCGGCAGAAAGATGGCGTGTGGCCCGAGTCATCAGTACGCAGCCAAGGCCAAGCTGCACGAAGCCGAGCAGCATGAACAGTCCGATGTCGGGCAGGGTGGGGGTGAGGGGCCAGGCGAGCGGGAGCGCAATCGCCGCCGAGAGGATGCCAGCGATCATCACCGCCGGAATCATGTCGACGCGGGCGTGCATGCGTCGCAGCACGTAGACGTTGACCGTGAAGGCCAGTGGGACGCCCAAGGCAAGCAGGTTGCCGGCCATCTGTCCGCTGTCCATGCCATCGGCGAACATCAGCACCACGCCCGCTACGGCGGCGAGGATCGCCACCCAGGTGCGAAGCGGGATGCGCTCGGACAGGAAGAACCAGCCGAAGAGGGCAACGCAAAATGGCGCGACCGCCGTCAGCGCCATGGCGTTGGCCACGGTGGTGCGGGAGAGAGACAAAATATAGCAAAAGAACATGGTCGCAAACATCAGCCCCGAGACCAGACCACCGGGGCCGACGGCGCGTACTTCAATCATGGCGGTCTTGCCGTGGCGGACCGCCAGCACGGTTGCGACAAAGATCGTCATGAAAAATGATCGCCAGAAGACGATTTCCCAAGGGTCGGGTACCGAAACCTTGCGCACCAGGATGCCGCCCAGACTCCAGCAAAAGGCTGCCCCCAACATCAGCAGCACGCCCTGGCGTCGGTTTGTCGTGCTGGGCGAGGAGGCTTGAATGGCGGCGGCCGTTTGATTGACTTTCAGGGGGGGCTATGCAATTCTCGTCAGATGCCCTAGGAGATCCTGATTTTACAGGGACAGGCAGGGTTGCGAAAACCAAAGGAGGAAACACATGAAAGCCGTATTTTCGTGCTTAACCCGTGCTGCTCTGACGGCACTGACCCTGACTTTGCTTGCCGCGGCACCGCTTCAGGCGCAGACCAAACTCAAATTTGCGCATGTTTACGAGGTCAGCGAGGCGTATCACACCGCCGCGGTGTGGGCCAGCGGTGAAATCCAGAAGCGCACTAATAACCGTTACACGATGGAGGTCTTTCCTGCGTCCTCGCTTGGCAAGGAGACCGACATCAACCAGGGTCTGACCCTGGGCACCGTCGATATCATCTATACAGGCCAGCTTTTTGCCGGCCGCACCTTCGGGCCGATTTCTATCGGTGGCGCGCCTTTCGTTTTCCGGGACTTCGATCACTGGAAGAAATTCTCCACCAGCACCGTGTTCAGCGAAATTTCCGACGGCTACCAGAAAGCCAGCGGCGGCAACAAGGTGGTGGCCATTGTTTATTACGGTGATCGCCAGACCACTTCGAACAAGGCGCTGAACAAGCCCGAGGACATGAAGGGACTGAAGATAAGGGTTCCGGATGCGCCGCTTTACACCTTATTCCCCCGTGCCGTAGGCGCGAACCCGGCACCGATCGCCTTTGCCGAGGTCTATCTGGCGCTGCAAAACAAGACGGTCGAGGCGCAGGAGAATCCGCTGCCGACGATTGATGCGAAAAAGTTTTATGAGGTGCAGTCGCATATCAACATCACGGCGCACATCACCGACGCGCTGCTGACCATCATCGGCGCGCCGCTCTGGGCTAAACTTTCCGATGCCGACAAGAAAACGTTCACTGATGTTTTTCGCGAGGCGGCGACGCGCGCGACAGGCGAAATTGTCGCGGTCGAGAAAAAGCTGATGACCGACTTTGCGACACGCGGCAAGACGGTTGTCAAAGTTGACCGCAAACCGTTTATCGCCGCGGTGCAGAAATATTACAACGAGGGCAAGCTTCCCGACGGCAGCGCGCTGCCCTGGCCTAAGGATGTTTACGACAAGGTCCAGGCCATTAAATAGGCGTGAACCGCCGGTTGGCAAAATGCCCGCTTCACGCGGGCATTTTTTTGCCCGTACCTAAGACCTTGTCCGGCACCAGAAGTATCTGCACCGGAACGTCCTTGGAGGGGCGGTGCGGCACAAGCCGTGTCTCGAGGGCACCCAGCGCCCCGCTGATGTCCCAGCAGCAGGCGAGCAGTTCGCGACCCGCGTCGGTCAGTTCAACGCCGCGGCCGCTGGAGCGCAGCAGCTTGACGCCAAGCGACTCGGCGAGCTTTTTCATCTGCACCGAAACGGTGGGCTGGGCGAGGTGCAGTTCCTCGGAAGCCCGCGTCAGGCTGCCGAGGCGGGCGACCGCTTCGAACACCATTAGCTGGGTGAATATGCCGTGGCGAAAGTAGCGGCGCAGGTTTGCGTTTCTCATTTGGTGCCTCCAAAGTTGCACGATTAAAACTAAAAAGCCCTTACCTCAAACAGGTAAAGGCCTCGCACATGACATGACCTTTGCGTGTTCTGGCAAAGGTCTCGCTCGCCGCCGGTCATCTGGCCGCCAGCCGCGCCGGAAGTTTTTAAGGCTTCGTATTGACGACGGGCTGCTAGAAGCTACTCCCCTTTGGAGGGACCCCT
>CAMDRY010000230.1 GCA_945906975.1 Bordetella parapertussis
TGTGGTTCTACCTTAGTCACAAAGCTGCTGATGGCAAAAATCGGCCGCGCGCAAGCAGAGGAAGATCCCAGGACTCGGCGCGAGATTCTCCCTAAGCCGCCGATACAGCCCGGATTGACCGAGTTAATTGACCATATCCTCTTGAATACGGAAGACGTGGGTTCGGGATTTGCAAGCGAGGCCCGCCGGATGCATGCAGGCGAGGCTCCAGATCGGGCTATTCGCGGTCAAGCTAGTGCTGAGGAGTCCCTGGCGCTCCAAGCTGAGGGAATTCCGGTTTTTGCCTTACCGATACCACCCAAAGCTGGGTGGCATTAGCGCCCGGCGCAACTAGCCTCGATACAAAATTAGTTGGAATGTGTATTATGTTAAATAATACGCTCTAATCGTCCAGCTAATTTTCAAGCTCTATTCCTTGGCCCCAGCCTGCGTGAGCAGCTTAGCAATCTCCGAGTTCCCGGCTTTCAGTGCCCACTGCAAGGCAGTCGCACCACTGTCGGTACGGATCTGCGGGTCAGAGTCCTCCCAAAGCAATAAGCGCACTGTTTCAAGATGCCCCTGTCGGGAAGCGATCATGAGGGCTGTCGCGCCGTTGGGCGCTTGCGCGTCTATCTCTGCGCCCTTACCAAGCAAAAATCGACATACATCGGTATGCCCTTCAAAGGCCGCATAAAGCAGAGCATTCCAGCCTGCATGGGAAACTTCCGCACCTGCTGCGTGCAGCCGGCTGACGATCGCCAAATGTCCTTTTAAGGATGCCAACATCAAAGCCGTCTCGCCCGAACCGTTACGGGTATTGATGCGCGCCCGGGCCGAAACCAGGCGCTCCACAATCCTTTCATGTCCCTCCCGCGCAGCGTGCATAAGCAAGGTATCTCCCCGGGCATCGGATGAATTTACGTCGACCCCTCTGCGCAACAGGCGCTCAAAAGAGCCGGTATCGTTGGTTTTGACGGCAGCAAGCATTTCGTCAAGCGATTGGGCGAATGCCGGAGCAGTGTTCGCCATCGCGCAAATGAGCGCCCAAAATACCAGTTGTAGTGCTCGATTCATGCCGCCTGCCTTTGAATTCCAAACAAATGAAAGAAATTGGCGCTGGTCGCCTCTGCAACCATCTCAATGGACACCCCCTGCAGTCGGGCAATTTCTGCGGCAACGTGACCTACCCATGCCGGCTGGTTCACTTTACCCCGATGCGGCACGGGCGCCAGGTATGGTGAATCCGTTTCGATAAGCATGCGGTTGAGCGGAACCGCCTTCGCCACCTCCTTGATTAAAATAGCATTTTTGAATGTGACAATACCGGAAAACGAGATATAAAACCCCAATGCCATTGCAGCCTGAGCGACTTCCAGGGACTCCGTAAAACAATGCATCACCCCCCCTACCGCAGACGCCCCTTCTTCCTCCATCAAACGAAGCGTGTCTGAGGCCGCCGCACGCGTATGAATGACAAGGGGCTTGTGGCAAAGCCTCGCCGCTCTTATGTGGGCGCGAAAACGGTCACGCTGCCACTCGGTGTCTCCGATGGTACGGTAGTAGTCAAGTCCCGTTTCGCCTATAGCGACAACGCGAGGGTGCTGCGCCAATCTCACGAGATGCAGTGGGTCCACTGGCGTACGATTTTCGTGGTCTGGGTGTACGCCAACCGTGGCGAACGCGTTCTTGTGGTTTTCGGCAACTGCAAGCACGCTTGGAAAATCGTCTAAATTGACGCTGACACAAAGCGCGTGCGTGACGAAATCGGCTTCCATTTGCGCAAACACATCGGGTAATTTCCCGACGTAATCGTCAAAATTGATGTGGCAATGGGAGTCAACAAACATGGCGTATTCGATCGCGCCCGTATGGGCTTTGTATCGGTCAGTAAGTGTGGGTCGCCCGTGCCGACTGCAGCAACGGGCCCAAAATGGTCTCGATACGGCGGCGCGCAATGCGACCGCTCTCATCATCGCTGAATTGGACGCCCACGCCCTGGGTTTTGTTGCTTTGAACATTGGCCGGCGTAATCCATACGACCTGACCCGCAACTGGAATCTTTCCCGGTTCGCTCATCAGGCTTAACAGCATGAATACTTCATCGCCAATGTCATAGCTCTTGGATGTAGGAACAAAAATCCCGCCGCGCTTCAACTGGGGCATATACGCAGCATAAAGCGCGGATTTTTCCTTGATATTGAGCGAAAGAACGCTTGGCCTGCCTCCTTGCTTGACGTCGTCAGTCATTCACATTCACCCCAAGATCGCGGTAGGAAAGGAAGATCGCTTCAAAAAACAGTCTTGCGTTGAGGGGGTGGCGTGCCAAAGCACGGGCCTCATTCAATTCGCGCACAAAGCGAAAAAGCTTCCGCGAATCCATTTTCCGGCAGATGGCAATAATCCGATCACGCTGAGCGCAATGGTAGCGAACTTCCCCCGTACTCGCGGCAAGGACCAGGTCATGAGCCCATTGCTGCATCCAGGTCACAACGGCGAGCGGATCAATCGTCTGGCAAAAATCAGTTAAAACAATCGCATTCGGACGTGGCTCGGCGATTTTTCGGGCAAACTCGCGACGCAAATCGCCCGCTTCGGCAAAGGTGAGCGCCTTTATCGGTGCCCCCCCCGCATAAGCGAGCAATGCTTCTGCATCCTTAATATTCTGGCTGCTCAGCCACTCTAGCGCCACGACCTTGTCGGGCAGAGCGACTGGAATCAGCTGACAGCGACTACGAATGGTTGGGAGAAGCCGACTCGCCTCGTTGGATACCAGCAAAAACAAGGTGTCCGGCGGGGGTTCTTCCAGACTTTTTAGCAATGCGTTAGCCGTAACACCCTGCATCGCCTCCGCCGGCTCCAGAATGATCACCCGCAAACCGGCCTGATGACTGCCTGTGGCCAGCGTTTCCTGCATTGCTCTTATTTGCTCTATCTTTATATTTTTACTAGGCTTTTTCTTGGATTTTCGGCCCTCGCCCTCTTCTGCGTCCTCGCCCTCCTCTTCGCTCATGCTCTCGGGCTGAATATGCAAAAAATCCGGATGGGCGCCCTGACTGAGCCAATGGCAGGCCTTGCAAACCCCACAAGCACGTCCCGTGGGCTGCGGGGTTGCGCAGAGCAGTGAATAGGCGAATTCGCGTGCCAGCGCTGATTTTCCGATGCCTTCCTGCCCGTGTATCAGCAGGGCGTGCGCAAGTCGCCCACGTTGTTGGGTGAGTTTTTGCCAAATCGCCATTTGCCATGGAAAAGCACTCATAAACAAAGTGTTGAAACTATTTCCTCAAGTAATTTCCTTATCTCGTCGCGACTCTTTGTCCCATCTATTTGGCGAAAGCGCGCCGGTTGCCCAGCCACCCGGGCACAATAGCCTGCACGCACGCGGATGAAAAACTCAAGATTTTCCTGTTCAAATCGATCGAGCGCCGTTCCTTGGGCGAGAAGGCGTTGCCTGGCGACTTCCAGCGGAACATCAAAAAACAGCGTCAGGTCCGGCTGCAATCCGCATTGGACCCAGTCCTCGAGGGTGGAAATTCGCTCCTCTGCAAGCCCTCTTCCCCCGCCCTGATAAGCAAAAGTGGCATCAGTGAAGCGATCTGACAGCACCCAGCGTCCTGCCTCCAATGCGGGAAGTATTACCTTGGCGATGTGCTCGCTACGTGCGGCGAAAATAAGCAGCGTCTCGGTGTTCAATGTCATTGACTGGTTCAAAACAAGCTCACGCAAGGCCTCTCCAAGAGGCGTACCACCGGGCTCACGAGTCATCACAACGTCTTTGCCCGCGTCGCGAAGGCGCGCGGCAATCCATTCAAGATGCGTGCTTTTCCCGGCACCATCAACCCCTTCGAGGGTGATCAATTTTCCGCGGCTTACCATGCGCGTGTCCGAGACGATGAGATGAGATGCTTCACGTGTCGCTCTCTTTATCGCTTTGATGATAATTGGTATTTATGCACGGCGCGGTTGTGCTCCAGCAGCGTCTTCGAGAACTGGCTGCTGCCATCACCGCGTGCAACAAAATATAACTCGTCGCCTTTTGCCGGCTTGACTGCCGCCAGCAATGCCCCGCTTCCAGGCATTGAAATCGGATGTGGCGTCAGCCCTGCACGGGTATAAGTGTTGAAAGGCCCATCGCGTAACAAGTGTTCTTTTTTTAAATTACCGTTGAACTCATCGCCAAGGCCGTAAATAACGGTCGGATCGGTCTGCAGCAACATGCCGATGCGCAAACGATTATTGAACACGGCGCCAATGCGGGGCCGGTCGTCCGGACGGCCGGTTTCTTTCTCGATAATAGAGGCAAGAATTAGCGCCTCATAGGGGGTCTTCAGCGGCGACTCCTGCGCTCGTTGCGCCCAAGCCGCCCCCAGTTGATTTTCCATCTGGCGCCAACTGCGCTTCAAAATAGCTAGGTCACTTGATCCCTTGGCGAACAGATAGGTATCTGGAAAGAACCATCCTTCCGGGGCTTGGGCTGGGGCGCCGATTCGCGCCATAATCTGTTCGTCTGTCAGCTTCGCGCTATCGTGCCTGAGACCCGTTTCTGCGTCGAGCACGGCGCGGATCTGTTTGAAAGTCCAGCCCTCGATAAAAATAATTTCCGATTGGGAAAAATCACCCTGGGTAATCTGCGTGAGCAGATTCCAGGGGGTGATCCCCTGCGCGATCTCATAACTGCCCGCTTTTATGGCCCCCGCTTTGCCTGCGGCGCGCCCCAATAGGGAAAATTGCCAGGGCGCCATGGCTACCCCCG
This sequence comes from Bordetella parapertussis, assembly GCA_945906975.1. The sequence goes on from CAMDRY010000230.1 coordinate 4,730, forward strand.
CTGCGGAAATTTGCCGCGCTGCGCTGCGCAAACTGCTGCCCGGCTGAATAGAGAAATCGAGTTCGGCGGTTTGCAGGCGCAGCGGACTGAATGCGAACCAGGCCGCCCATACGAGACAGCCAAAGACAGCGAGAGCAATAGTGGCGAGCAGGTTTTTTATCATGTGACTGGCGTGTCTTGCCTGCGATTATGCGGAGACGCTGCAGTTATAATGGGCCAATTATGCCATGTGCTGATGTGCTGCATCCTCGCGTGGCGCTATCAGCAAGAATCCCTCCTGCTGCTTCAATACCAAACCGGAAGAGTTCAACAAACATATGAATGTGGAGTGGGCTAAATTTTTGACAGAAAACGCGGCAGTCATTAGCGATGGCGCCGTCAGTCATTTTGGTGATAAGTCGATGGAGCTTTCGGCCGCGGCGCGAGTCAACATCATTGCTGACCTTTCACACCTTGGGATCATTGAATTCAGCGGCGAAGACGCGGGTGCCTTTCTACAAGGGCAGCTTTCCTGTGATGTAAAGGCGCTGTCCATGAACGCCAGTGCTTACGGCAGTTATTGTTCGGCCAAGGGTCGGGTTCTGGCAACATTTTTGCTCTGGCGCACCGAGCCGGGTTACAGCATGGCACTGGCACGGGACATTCTTCCGACAATCCAGAAGCGGCTGGGCATGTTCGTGATGCGATCCAAGGTAAAGCTTGAAGACGCGTCGGATCGCTGCGTCCTCGCAGGGCTTAGCAGCCCAAACGGAGAGGAGCATATCGCCAAGCATTTCCCTCTTGTTCCGGCTGACGACCATCAGGGAGCGGTCTCCGAAAATGGACTGCTGCTGCGCTTGTCGCAGAGACGATGGGTAATTGTGGCCGGGGTGAAAACCGCACAGAAAAATTGGTCCGTGCTGCAGGGGGCGTTCACACCGGTCGGTGCGGCAGCGTGGGGGTGGCTGGAAATTCGCGCCGGTGTCCCCTGGATAACGCAGGCGACTCAAGACCAGTTCGTTCCTCAAATGATCAATCTTGAGTTGATCGGCGGGGTCAGC
>CAMDRY010000231.1 GCA_945906975.1 Bordetella parapertussis
GCGGTGCTTCGTTACATTGTCAGGATCGCTCTTTATTCAGATCCCTAGATTCGCCCGGTGACACGGGCGGTTCCCTCCGTTCCTTTATAGTGGGAACAACTTCTACAAGCGACTTCGTGTCGCACTTGATTTTCCTATCTTTAATCGCTGAGCGATCTGCTGAGCGAAGGCGAGATCGACGCCATGATTGGCACCAACAATCCGGAATCTCGGAAAACCAACACCGATGTGCAGCGCCTTTTCCCCGATTACGAGGAGGTGGAAAAGGAGGTCTACAAACGCACCGGCGTGTTCCCTATCATGCACCTTGTTGCTATCCGCAAGGAAGTCCATGACAAGCATCCGCAGATTGCGCAGGCTCTATACGACGCGTTCTGCGAATCCAAGATGCTGGGTTTGAAGCGCATGCGCCATTTCGGCGCGCTGCGCTCAATGCTGCCCTGGATGACCGCCGAGGTGGACGAGATCGACGAGGTGTTCGGCTACGACCCCTGGCCCTACGGCGTCAAAGCCAATCGGGCGACTTTCACAACGCTGAACCGCTAGCTGGCGGAGCAGAACATCATAAGGTCGCCCTTGGATCTGAACTCGATTTTCGTGCCCTCCAGTAGACCAGAACCTGAAATCGCGAGCCTCCTTGGCCTATTGTGCCAACTCATGCTGCGTCAGAAACGAGTCGGCGAAAAATTCGCTGTGCGGCAATCCGCATTTGCGTGAAAAATCGCGCCGTGCCGCATCCACCATGACGGGTGCTCCGCAGGAATAGACCTGATGGCCGGACAGGTCGGGGAAATCGTGCATGACGGCCTGATGCACAAATCCGGTACGCCCGTCCCATGTGTCTGATTCGGTGGCGTCAGAGAGCACCGGAATAAACTTGAAGTGATCGTGGGATACTGCCCACTGCCGCGGCTCATCGATCATGTACAGGTCCGTGTGCCTGCGCCCGCCCCAGTACAGAACCATGGGCCTTCGGACATTGCGCCGCAATGCGTTCAGTAATATCGACCGAATCGGACCGTAGCCGGTGCCGCTTGCTAAGAAAATGATCGGCTTGTCGCTTTCTTCGCGGAGAAAGAAGGTGCCCAGCGGAACTTCGATGCTCCACCGGTCGCGCTCCTTGATGCGCTGGAACACATAGTCGGTGAAAAGACCGCCGGGCGAGTGCCGGATATGAAACACCAGGTCGATCACGCCCTCTGTCTCGGGCGCATTGGCAATCGAATAGCTTCGCCGCACGCCGCCTTCCAGCAGCACGTTCACATATTGACCCGCGGCGAAACGCACGAAATCATTCACCGGCAGGCGAATGCGAACGATCGCGACATCCGGCGATGGACGCGTGACTTCCTTGATGATCGCCGGAAGCACGCGCGGCGGCACCAGCAATGGCACCTCCTCGACTTCGATGACGACATCCGTGAGGGGCTTTGCCTGGCACAGCAGCGCAAAGCCGGCCTCCCTGTGGGCCTCTGGCAGATAGGCGAGATGCGCGCCGCCGAAGTCGACCTTTCCCTCAAGGACTCTGCCGCGACAGGTGCCGCAATGTCCCATCTGGCAGCTATAGGGCATGGAAACTCCCGACGAGAGCCCGCACTTGAGGATGCGCTCGCCCGCTGCGACCGTGAAGCTGCGGCCGCTGGGCTCCAGCCGCACCTTGTGTGCGCCGGGCACGGATGTAGCGCTTTCCTCCGGCATTTTTTCCGCGGCGCTCGTCAAGGATGCACACTGCCTTTGCCTACGATATCCGACTCGTCGTCGCGATAGCGATCACCGAATTCGAAAAAATCGTCGTGCAGAAAACCGTCGTAATACTCGATTTCCCACCACACGTGATTGAGGTCTTCCATGTAAAACGAATACACACCGTGCTGCGAGGAGATCGGCAGAATCTGCCTGATTTTGTATTTGTCCTTGTATTCGTGCGCCTTGCGATGGGCCTCATCAACTTCCTCTTTTGACCCGACATCAAGGCCCCAGTGATTCAGCAAACTGCAGGGATTCAATTTGTCGCCGACCTCGACGCACACGACGTGAAATTTGACGCCCAGCCTGAAAACCATGCCGGGGCGCGCGTGCCGCACGCATTCGAGGCCCAGAAAATTTTCGTAGAAATCGCGCGTCTCCTTTAGATCCCGGCACTCGCACGTTCCATGGCTCATCACATAGGGCTTGATGACCGAATGCGAATTTTTCACCGGAACAGTGCTTTCTTTGATTTCCATGGCGTGCTCCTTTGTGCGCGACTGTCGCAGGATTGCGCCTCGCCGTCGTTGCCTCATGCCCCAGACCAGCGTAGATTATGGGACCAATCCCGTAGATAGTTCAATGCGCGGGATTTCTGCGCGCCGCAATTCAACACGCAGCGCGTCCAGAGTTCCGTCACTCATGGGGAAGTCTATGCCAAGCAATCATTTAACACGCCTACTCGCACTAATGGTGTTTTGTCTTGCCGCGGGATCGGCCATGGCACAAAGTTACCCCACGAAAATCGTCCGGGTTACGTCGCCCTATCCCACGGGCATCTCGCCGGACATTTCCGCGCGGCTCATCGCGGATAAGCTCTCGCGCTACTGGGGCCAGCAGGTGCTGGTGGAGGCGCGTCCGGGAGGCAACGGATTCATTGCGCTTGGCGCGGTAAAGAAAGCGGCGCCGGATGGCTACGATCTTTTATATGTGGGCAACGCCTTTGTAACCATCAACCCGGTGCTGTTCAAGTCCGTGCCTTACGATCCGGAAGCCGATTTCGCGCCGATATCGACCGTATATCGCGGGCCGTTCTTTTTCTGGGTCTCGACAAAATCGCCCTATCGTTCGATTCAGGACATCATCGAGGTGGCGAAGAAAAATCCGGAAAAAGTCGCCTACAGCACACCCTACGTCGGCAGCCCGCCCCATTTGGGCGGCGCCATGCTCGCTCACCTTTCGGGCACCAGAATGCTTGCGGTGCATTTCAAGGAAGGACCCGCTATCTACACCTCGGTAGCCAATGGCGACGTGGCTTTTACGCTGTCCAGCCCGGGTTCGGCGGCAGCCATGGTAAAAGCGGGACTGGTGCGAAATATCGCCGCCGCCTCCAACGAGCGTAATCCTGACGCACCCGATGTGCCCACGGTTCGCGAAGCAGGCGGCCCCGCGGGCGTCGAGGTATTTGCCTGGACCGGATTCATGGCGCCTCGAGGCACGCCACCGGATATCATCAACCGCGTTGCCATGGATGTGGCACGCGCGCTCGCCGAGCCCGATGTGCGCGAGCGCTTTAAGGCGCTGGGCGTGATTCCGACGCCCTCGGCGCCCTCAGAGATGGGCAATCTGATAAAAACCGAGTTGCGGACCAATCTGGACGTGATTCGCAAGTCGGGCATCACTGCGGAGTAATCTAGTAACCAAAGTTTGAAAAGGAAAGCAATGAAAATCGTCGTATTCGGCAATGACAAGCGCGTTGGTGTACTGGCTGGCGACAACATCATCGATCTCAATAAAGCCAACGCCTCCCTGCCCGCAAACCTCGAAGCGTTCATTGCCGCGGGGCCGCAGGCCATCGAGGCCGCGCAAAGCGCCATCGCAAAAGCAGACAAGGCCTGCGTTGTGCAAGCCAGTACCGTCAAACTTAGCGCCCCCTGGGCGGGCAAGCGCCTTGCCATGGCCGGCGGCAATTTCGCCGATCACCTCGCCGGGATGAACGCCAATCGTCTGGGCATTCCCCTCGCGGCCGACTCGATCAAGGCCGCATACGATCAGGCGCGCAAGCGCGGCCACTGGGGATTCTGGAAGGTGCTCGATGAAGTGGCCGGCGACGGCGATGACGTGCCCTATCCCGCCAAGAAGACTGAATACTTCGACTATGAAGGCGAGGTTGCCATCGTCATCGGCAAACGCGGCAAGAACATTTCCGCGGCAAATATACGCGACCATATCTGGGGCGTGACACTGTCCAACGACTGGAGTTGCCGGGATAACAGCGACGAGCCGCGTATCGTCCAGTACAACATGGTCAAGAATTTCGACCGCGCCTGCTCAATCGGCCCGTGCATCGCGGTGGGCGAGGAAGCGTTCGACAACATCGATCTGGAGACCCGGGTAAACGGCCAGTTGCGCCAGAGCTTCAACTCGAAAGACATGATATTCACTTTCGGCGAAGTGCTCGAGTATCTGTCCTGCGAATTTACTTTCGTGCCGGGCGATGTCATCTGCGGCGGCACGGCCAAGGGCACTGCGGCTGACCAGACCAAGCGGGTCGCCGGTCAGCCCCCATCCAAGGAGAAGTTCCTCAAGGTCGGCGACATGGTCGAGGTGTCGTCGCCGCAGATCGGGAAACTGCGTAACCGGATCGTCTAGGATAGGTATTGCCATGAAAACCAGCGTAGGCAATCTAGTTTCGGCCGGCGCTGTATTGTGTCTCGCTGCATTGCTGGCCCAGCCCCAAGCGGCGTAGGCGCAGGTATGGCCCGCCCGCTCGGTCAAGATTATTTCGGTCGCCCCTCCGGGCGGTGCGATCGACCTGCTCGCGCGCATCGTGGCCGATGATGCATCGAAGACGTTCAACCAGCCGTTCGTGGTGGAGAGTCGACCCGGAGCCAACGGCAACATCGCCGTGCAGGCGGTGGTGAAGGAGCCGCCCGAAGGCTACTTTTTTTTCGTCGGCCCTCCGGGGCCTTTTAGCATCAATCAAAGCATCATGAGCAAGATGCCTTTCGACCCGGACAAGGACATCGCGCCGGTGGCAATGCTCGGCGTCGCGCCGCTGGTGCTGGTGGTGCACCCATCGGTGCCGGCCTCAAACCTGACGGAGTTGCTCGCGTGGATGAAGGGCCGTGCCGGGAAGGTAACCTACGCTTCGTCAGGCGTGGCGGGCACCGGTCATCTAGCGATGGAACTCTTCAAGGCCATGACCGGCGTTGAGGCGACTCACATTCCCTACACCAACTCGGCCGCCACGGCGACGCTGGACCAGATCGCCGGCCGCATCGACGTGTCCTTTATCAACACCAGCACCACGCTGGGTTACGTCGCGCAGGGGCAGTTGCGCGCCATCGGCGTTGCGGAGCTCAAGCGCATCAGCAGCGCGCCGAATATCCCGACCCTCGCCGAGCAGGGACTGCCGCTTTTCGAGGCGACGCCGTGGCTGGCGCTGGCCACGCGCAAAGGCGTGCCGCGCGAAATCATCCAGCGAATGAATGAAGCATCGGCGCGGGCGCTGGCAAGACCCGAGAATCTGGCGCGAGTGCACAAGATCGGCAATGAAACGCGCCCCATGAGCGTGGATCAGTTGACCGCGTTCGTGCGCGCCGAAACCGTCAAATGGGCCGAGATCGTAAAACGATCCGGCGCGAAGATCGACTGACGAGGATTCAGGACTTTCTTCGGCTAGTCCTTGAACGCCTGGATCGCTCGCTCGATCCTTTCGAGGTCGTCCGTGAGCGATTCGAGTTCCTTCCTCGCCACCGTCTTTACCCAGTAAACCCGGGATCGGGCATGGGCAAACCTGAGTATTGAACATAATCGGCAAATGTACGCATTTCAAAAGTCCAAAACATGGCCCATTGGAGAAATTTAGCTGCCGCCATACGTTGAGATCGGGTTCGATTTGACTATCAGTCGCCTTCTTTTCGAGGGGCGATTCAGAGGGATTTGTCATGCGCGAAGCTTACCGTACGCCTTTGAATTCCTATTTGATCTGTCGCGCGCGCGGCATGGCGAAATACAACACCAGCACGAAAAG
>CAMDRY010000232.1 GCA_945906975.1 Bordetella parapertussis
GGGAATAAGCATGAGCACACTCAAAACTTTGCTTGCAGACAAAGCGCGCGCCGGGGTCTATCAGGTGGGCCCGGGCACGCAGTCAATCGAAGCGGCGGCGAAAGAAGCCGGGCTTGCCGTGTGGCGCATCGACATCGGCCATGTGCACGACAAAACGGGTTTCACCGCCCTCGTCGCCAAGGCCATGGCGTTTCCCGAATGGTTCGGCGGCAACTGGGACGCGTTCGAGGACTGCCTTACCGACATGTCCTGGCACGAGGCGCCCGGCTATGTGCTGGTGCTTGAGCACAGCAAGCATTTTGGCGCCGGCCACCGCCACGAGTTTGATACGGCGATGGAGGTGCTCGACGGCGCGGCCACCTGGTGGCAGGAGCAGGGCAAGCCGTTCTGGGCGCTGGTGAGCGGTCCCGAGGGTTGGGATGCAGGCCTGCCGCCCCTTCCCCCGGTGTGACCTGACCTGCTACCACGCCGCCAGCGCCGCTGGCCGTATAAAATTTATAAGAAATTAATCTGACTAACCCGCGGCAGATAAGGTTTTCCGGTTAATTTCAGTGACAGAAAAGTCACATGCAGCAATATAAGATCCCGCGTTCCGTGCTGGTGGTGATCCATACCGCAGACCTGCAGGTGCTGCTCATCGAGCGCGCCGCAGCGCCCGGGTTCTGGCAGTCGGTGACCGGCAGCCTCGATCGCGAAGACGAGGCGCTTGCTGCAACGGCGGCGCGTGAAGTGGCCGAGGAAACGGGCATCGACGCCACCCGCTACGCGCTCAGCGACTGGGGCATTGAGAACCGTTACGAAATTTTCAAACGCTGGCGTAATCGCTACGCCCCTGGAATCACGCACAACACCGAGCATGTGTTCGGCCTGATCTTGCCGGCGGCAGTGCCGGTAGTGCTCGCGCCGGGCGAGCATGTCGCGCAAGTCTGGCTGCCCTGGCGCGAAGCCGCGGCCAAATGCTTTTCCTGGACCAACCGCGACGCCATCCTGCTATTGCCCGAGAAGTTGGGCCGCTAGCCTGGGTGGCATCAAGGTGGACCGGATCGGGAATATACTTGCGCAGATGAAAATGGCCCTGCAATATTTTCCCATCCGAAGGTGGCTGCTGCTGGGCGCGCTGCTTGGTGTGGTCCTTGCCGGTTGCGCCACATTTCGTGCCGATTACCCGGTCGCGCCCTCGCATGCCTTTGACCGCCCGCGTGAAACCACACTGGGCAAGGCGTATGCGCAGGCCGAATCGCGCCACCCCGGGTTCTCCGGTTTCCGGCTGCTCAACAACGGTGTCAGCGCGTTGCTGACCCGCGCGGCGTTGGCGGACCTTGCCGAGCGCAGCATCGACGTGCAGTACTACATCTTCGACGCCGATGACATCGGCCTGTTCCTGATGAAACGCCTCATCGCCGCAGCCGACCGCGGCGTGCGCGTGCGCATCATCATCGACGACTACCTCATCGGTTTTGATGACGCGACCCTGGCGCGCATCGACGCCCACCCGAACATCGAGATCCGCGTCTTCAATCCCTATCCGGACCGGGCGCGCTGGTCGCGCCCCTTGCAGATGATGTTCAATCTTGCGACCCTGGGCAACCGCATGCACAACAAGCTGTTTGCCGTAGACGGCCAGGCGGCGGTCATGGGCGGGCGCAATCTGAGCAACCATTACTTTGAAGGTGAATCAGAAACCAATTTTCGCGACATGGACGTGCTCGCCGCCGGTCCGGTGGTCGCCGCGGTGCTCAAGCAGTACGACACCTACTGGAACGAGCCCATCGTCGTGCCGGTGGCGGCGTTTGGCGCCGATGCCGGCGATGGCAACGCCGCAAGGGCGCTTGAAGAGGCGCAAGCGGCGTTGAGCCCTACCACCGCCGCCGGGGTGGGAGCGCAAACCGAATACCAGCGCCGCAAGGCCGAATTTGAGCGCCGTGTCCTGCGGGGCGCGGACGACCTGGTGTGGGCGGCGGTGCGGCCTGTCACCGAGCCGCCGGTACGCCAGTTGCCCGGCGCCGCCAAACCCTCGGCCGAGGTCGCCCGTGCCCTGGCCATCGAGCGCCAGCGTACGCGCGGCGAATTCACCATGGAGACGGCCTACTTTGTTCCCGGCGAGCGCGGCGTGCAGGTGCTCTCGGAGCTGACGGCGCGCGGCGTGCGCGTGCGCATCCTCACCAATTCGATGGCCTCAACCGATGTGCCCGCGGTGCACTCGGGTTACTCGCGCTACCGCGAGGCTTTGCTTGCCGCGGGGGTCGAATTGTACGAATACCGCGTTGACGCGCCGCGCCCCATCCCCTCGACCCAGTTGCTGCGTTTCGGTCGTTCCGATTCGGCGCTGCACGCCAAGGTGGTGGTGCACGACCGGCGCATGGTCTGGATAGGCACCGCCAATTTCGATCCGCGCTCGCGGCGCATCAACACCGAGACCGGCCTGCTGATCGAAAGCGAAGCGCTGGCCGCGCGCATGCTCGAGAGCATGGAGCGCGATTTTTCGCCGGCACAAAGCTGGCGCCTGGTGCTTGAAACCGACGCGCAGACCGGAATGCGGCGCATCGTCTGGGTGGGGGAGCAGGATGGGGCACCCCTGCGCCTTAGCTTTGAACCTGGTGCCGGGGTAATGCGCCAGTTGCGCGTGTTGTTTTATTCCCTGCTGCCGGGCATCGAGGAACTGCTCTAGCGCGGTGTGTCCGCCGCGGCTTGCTAGTTGTCCAGGAAAGCCTTTATGCCGGTGTAGACCGATATGCCGGCGGTGGCCGCAGGCGTGAGCGCGGAAACAATCTTGGCGATACGCACGGTCGTTTTCTGTATCCCCAACTGGCCGTCCGAGTCGGTTGTCAGCAGTTGCGCCAGAAACACGACGATGCGACTGGGTTGGGGTTTGCTGTTGATGTGGTGGTGGCGCCAGCGGCCAAGCAGCATGCCGGTGATGAGGGCGAAGGCGATGCTCGCCGCGTACTCAAGTACCTCGCGCGTCTCGCGCAGGTCCTGCGGCAGCACCGGCGTTTTGTCGATGGCGCCGGTGATGGCGCTCATTCCGATAACGGTCAGCACGGCAACGCAGGATGCGAGCGTTGCGGATGTCCAGAACCGGCGCGGATGCCACACAAACAGCGCAAAACCGAAAGGCAGTGGAATCAGCAGCGAGGCGATGCGCAGGTACAGGGGTTTGAGGTCGTACATGATGACGATGGCAAAATGCGCCATGAGCAGCAGCAGCGCCGGTATCAACAGCGCGATCAGCGCACTGACGACATAACTGCGCGCCTTCGAGGGCTCCGCCGATGCGGCAATCGCGCGTGCCGTGGCTGCTGATTTCAATTCGGCCAGTTCGACCTCAAGTGTTGCGATGCGCGCTTCAAGCGCAAGCACCACAGGCGCCGCGGCGGCGCCTTTCTCGAGAAGATCTATTCTTTGCAGCAGCGGTTTGAACAAATACAGGTCGCGTGTGCAAACCGGGCAGACCAGCGCCGAATCGTTGATTGCAGAGATGCAATACGGACACTGCATGGCGCTTACTTGATCACGTGGACGGTCATCACCGAACTGGTCGAACGGCCTTCGCTGTCCTTGACGGTGAAGCGGATGGCGTGCTCGCCCGCCGGCATTTCCGCCTTGGCCAAGTCGATACCCTCGTCCTTGATGCCATCCTTGAGACGGTCGGTCAGGTCTACCAGCGGCGTCTTCATGTAGTGAACTTTGACACTAGCCGGATCGATTTTCGCGCCGCCGCGGGCTTCAAAGCCGACCTTCAGATCGAAGGGCGATTTCACCGTCTTGGATGCGGGATCCGGCGAGACCATTTTGATGCCGGGCCCTCTGGTGACGCCGCGGGTGACCAGACCCGGCGCATTGGGCAGTTTCGCCTCCTCCTCGGTGATGAGGGGGGCGGCGTGTGCGCTGCTACATGCCAGCGCGAACAGGCCGGCGGCGAGCGTGAAGGTGTTTGGCTTCATATTTTTTCTCCTATGTCTATGTAACTGGGATCGGTCGCAATTCAATCGCCGACGAGGACGAAGGGCGCCCAGAAGAGCGGGTGAGCATAACTGAATGCGGGCTTGCCATTGGCCGGGTCAAGGAAGCCTGGGCCGTCGAGCAGGCCGAGCATGGCCTTTTGCAGGGAGTCGGCCTTGGCGGTGGGGGCCCCGGCGGCGTAGCGTTTGAACAGGTCGGTCATCAGGCTGCGCGCGGCGACGCTGTCGACCGGCCAGTTGGAGACGAGCAGGGCGCGCGCACCGGCGTAAAAGAAGGCGCGGCCGAGACCGGAGACGGCCTCGGCACCGGCGCCCTCGCCCGAGGCGGTGTTGCAGGCCGAGAGCACCACCCAGTCGGCGTTGAGCTTGAGCGCGAGGATCTCGTCCATGGTCAACAGGCCGTCGCCGTCGATGCCGGCGACATCAGGTGCGGTGAGTGCGAGCGCCGGCTGGGTGAGGCCGTTCAGTTCGCCTGGCACCAGGCCGTGGGTGGCAAAGGAGATGATGCGCCGGTTGGCCAGGTTCATGCCCTTGACGGCCTTCTCGTTGGCGTTCTTTTGCAGCATCAGGTCTTGCAGTGGATCGGCGCCCAGGGTCTTGGCGATTTCCATCAACTCGTCGGCGGTGTCGGGCAGGCGCGGCAAGAGCGCCAGTTCGGCCGAGCTCACCTCACTGGTCTTGGGCGCGCTGCGCAGTCGGATGGGCATGCCGCGCGTGGTGCTGGCAGAGGCGAGCAGTACCGGCGGAGTGGCCTGCTCTGCCGCCTGCTCCTTTGAGAACAGCGGATCGCCGATGCCAAGGAACAGCCGCCGCTCGCCCGTTGGTGCGGGCGTGCGCCGCAGCGTGGTGAGCGCGCTGATCGAGGGCAGTTGCGTGAGGGCCATCTGGCGCACCAGCCAGGGCACACGCTTGTACTCCTCGAAGGGCACGGCCGTCTTGGCCGGAGCGGCACCCAAGGTGGTGGGCAGCAGCCCCAGGGGCAGGGCGCCCAGTGCGCCGTGGGGCACCACCAGGAGATTCGAGGCGCCCTTCCAGGACGCCTCGACCGGCTTGAACAGATCCTGATAGAGCCTGGCGGCCATCTCGACGTTGAAGGCGGGGATCTCGTCGACCGAGGTGGCCGAGGGGTCAAGGGCACGGCGCAGCGTCTCGACGGTCTTGGCCACCTGCGCCGAAGTTATCGGCACGCCGGCATACGCCGCATCGCCGGATTTGGGCACCGCCCAGATGAAGGAGCTGTCCTCTCCCAGGTAGACCGACACCAGGGTCTCGCCCGCGCGCAGCGCCGCACGCACCTGCCCGAGCACCACCGGCTTGGGGTCGGTGAGTTCGGCGTAATCGGGGAAGCGCTTCTCGATGTCGCGTTTCAACTCGTTGCGCTGCTTGCCAAAGGCGTCGATGTCGCGGCGCAGCTCGGCGATGATCTTGGGCAGCTGCTGCTCGGGCGGCTGCGACAGCAGATTCTTTAGCAGGTCCGAGAGCGAATTGACGCGCCGCTGCAGGTCCTGCTCGCGGCGTGCGAGCTCGGCCAGTGCCGGGTCGCTGATGCTCGCGCGCGCGGCGCTGGCGGACAGGGCGCGCTGCACCTGGCTGCCGCGGGCCACGTCGGCGAGGCGGAAGGACTCGGCCACCGTATCGAGGCCGGCGGTGGTGATACCGGCCTTGCGCGCCGATGACATCAGCTCGAGGTAGGACTCGATGATGTAGGTGAGGCGCTTGACCTGCCTGAGGCCGCCGGTGTC
>CAMDRY010000233.1 GCA_945906975.1 Bordetella parapertussis
GGGCCACGCAGTACTCATCGGTCGAATTGGTAGAACTGGTTGGCTCGCAGGGCGTGGAACTGTTGAACTGGCTGGCGGCGCGGGCCACGTTGAGAGGCCGCGTGCGCAAAGTCCATTCCAATTATCACATTCCAATTTCAAATACCGCGTCCGGTTTGATGGCTTTCGAGACGGTGCAATGAGGCCCGCGATAGTTGAACACCCGGTTTAGCGTACAGGGCTCTGACGCCACATGCCCAGCCACCGCCTCATCCCAATCACCGAGTCCCCGCCCCCGCAAGCATCGAGCCGGCGGGAGATCGCGCCATGTCAAAGTCCACGGCATGCGTTGCCGTGATGATGCGAGTTCCAAGTAACGCTGCGTTGATTTATATCAATGCCCCTCATCGCGAACCTGCAATGCTCAATTGCATGAACAAAGGTTCGAAATGACTCATCGGATTGCTTCCACCCAGGATCTTGCCGCCGGGGTCTTTCTGGTTGTGCTGGCAAGTATCGCCCTATGGGGAGGAGCGGATCTTGCTGCTGGTACCCTGCGTCAAATCGGCCCTGGCTTGCTGCCACGCGCCCTCGCAATATTGACCGGCGCATTCGGCCTCGCTTTGTTAGTGCGAGGATTTTTCAAGTCCGGAGAACCCCTGCCGCGCTGGCGGCTGCGCGGTCCGCTGTTCGTGCTTGGTGCGGCAGTGGCCTTTGCTCTGGCAATTCGGCCTCTTGGTCTGATCGTCGCCGTGCCAGTGGCTATGCTCATTGGCGCGATGGCGAGCGACGAGTCGCGATGGCTGGAAACTCTGGTGTTCGCGCTGGTTATGACCTTGGCTTGCTACCTTCTTTTCAAGGCCATGCTGGGATTACCGATCCCGCTCGCGCCGTGGTTGCTGGATTACTGAGAGCCGCATATGGGCGATCTCCTCTCCCATCTCTCACTGGGCTTTGCAACAGCGCTAACCCTTCAGAACCTGATGTTGTGTTTCACCGGTTGCCTGGTGGGAACGCTGGTCGGCGTCCTGCCTGGCGTGGGGCCGATCGCCACCATCGCGATGCTGCTACCGCTTACCTTCAGCGTCGAGCCCACCGGCGCGCTCATCATGCTGGCAGGCATCTACTACGGCGCGCAGTACGGCGGATCGACAACGGCGATTCTGATGAACATTCCAGGTGAGGCGACCGCGGTAGTAACGGCACTCGATGGCCATCAAATGGCTCGCCAGGGCCAGGCGGGAAAGGCTCTTGGCATCGCGGCGATCGGATCTTTCACCGCCGGCACCATCGCCACTCTGATCATCGCCGCCCTGGGCGTTCCGCTCACCAAAATGGCGCTGTTGTTCGGTCCTGCTGAATACTTCTCGCTGATGCTGCTGGGTCTTGCATTTGCCACTGTGCTGGCACGCGGATCGATCCTCAATGCCACCGCGATGATCGTGCTGGGTTTGCTGCTCTCCACCGTAGGAACCGATCTGGAAACGGGCGATCAGCGTCTGACATTCGGAGTCGCACGCGTCGCCGACGGCATCGACTTCGCGGTACTGGCCATGGGTCTTTTTGGTTTTGCCGAAGTGCTGCGCGCCTTGGAAAACCCGGAGAAGCGCGACCTGGTAACGCGCTCCATCGGGCGCTTGCTTCCCTCGCTTGCGGATCTGAAACAATGCATCGGTCCCATCCTGCGCGGCACCGGCTTGGGCGCGCTGCTGGGCCTTTTGCCCGGCAACGGCGCGGTGCTAGGGCCATTCGCCTCCTACGCGGTTGAAAAGAAACTTGCACGTGAACCGGAACGCTTCGGCTCGGGCGCTATCGAAGGCGTGGCCGGCCCCGAGTCGGCCAACAACGCCGGCGCGCAGACGGCTTTCAGTCCATTGCTCACGCTGGGCATTCCGCCGAACGCGGTAATGGCGCTGATGGTTGGCGCGATGACCATCCACGGCATCATCCCCGGTCCGCGGGTCATCACCAAATATCCGGATCTCTTCTGGGGAATGATCGCCAGCATGTGGATCGGCAATTTAATGCTGCTGATCATCAATCTGCCGCTAGTCGGGCTGTGGGTGCGGCTGCTCAAGGTGCCCTATCGCCTCCTGTACCCGGCGATCCTGGTGTTTTGCTGTATCGGCATCTACTCGATCAATAACAGCGCCGAAGATGTGATGCTCACCGCAATGTTCGGCCTGCTTGGCTACGCATTGATAAAGCTGGGCTTCGAGCCGGCACCGCTGCTACTGGGATTCGTCCTGGGACGCCTTCTCGAGGAAAAGCTGCGTCAGGCATTGACGCTGTCGCACGGCAACTTTTTGACCTTCGTCGAGCGGCCGGTCTCGGCGGGGCTTTTGATCGTCACGGCCATCGTGATCGTCATCGCAGCGCTGCCGGCGGTTAGCCGCAAACGCGATGTGGCGTTCGCACAATGAACCACTCCCGAAGGAATACAACCATGAAATCCACGCATGCCAATGCCGTTGTTATCTCAGCGGTCGCATCAGCGTTTCTCAGCGCCGCCAACACCCAGGCGCAGAGCTACCCAACACGCGCCATTACTACCATCGTGCCTTTCGCCGCGGGAGGGCCCACCGATGTGATCGCGCGCATTGTCGGCGAGCATATGGGCCGTGTGCTGGGTCAACAGTTGATTATTGAAAACGTCGCCGGCGCGGGCGGCACCACCGGCATCACCCGCGGCGCGCAATCCAAGCCCGATGGCTACACCATCATGATGGGCCATATGGGCACGCACGGCGCGGCGCCCGCGCTGTATCCGAAGCTGCGCTATGACCCGACACAGGATTTCGAACCGATCGGCATGGCAGCGGGCACGCCCATTCTGATCGTCGGCAAGAAGGCCCTGGCGGCGAACGACCTCAAGTCGTTTATCGCTTACGTGAAAGGCAGCCAGGGCAAAGCTAGCGAAGCGCACGCCGGAGTGGGGTCAGTGTCTTTCACCACCTGCACCATGCTGAATGCGCAGCTCGGCGTAAAGCCGACGCGCGTCGCCTACAGCGGCACCGGCCCTGCGATGAACGACCTGGTGGGCGGACAGGTGGACTATATGTGCGACCAGATCGTCAACGTGGTCGAACAGATCAAGGGCGGCGCGATCAAGGCCTATGCGATCGCCACCCCGGAGCGCTCCCCGGCCCTGCCCGATGTTCCCACCACCAAGGAAGCCGGCCTGCCCAGCTACCAGCTTAGCGCCTGGAACGCGCTGTTCGCGCCCAAGGCAACATCGAAGGAAATCGTGGGGAGGTTGAACGGCGCGCTGGTGGCCAGCCTTGCCGATGGCAATACGCGCAAGCGCCTGCTTGATCTTGGCGGCGTATTGCCAAACAAGCAGGAGCAGACGCCCGAGTACTTGGGCGATTTTGTGAAAAAAGAAGTGGCGCGCTGGACACCGATACTCAAGACCGTGGCCGCCGACAAGTGAAGGGCGAGACCCCATGAAACCGAAGAGACAATGAAATCGGATAGCGAATGACCGATGCCGTGGAGTTTTTCAAGGCCGATGTGGTCATCGTCGGCGCGGGTGGCGCCGGCCTGCGCGCGGCGATATCGGTGGCCGAATCCGACCCGTCTCTGGTGATTGCATTGGTATCCAAGGTCTACCCGATGCGCAGTCATACGGTGTCCGCTGAAGGCGGCGCAGCGGGAGTCACTCGCGCCGACGACAGCCTGGATGAGCATTTCCACGACACCGTCACGGGCGGCGACTGGTTGTGCGACCAGGACGTGGTGGATTACTTTGTCGCCCACTGCACCGAGGAACTGGTACAGCTCGAACATTGGGGCTGCCCCTGGAGCCGCCTGCCCGATGGTCATGTGAATGTGCGCGCGTTTGGCGGCATGAAGATTGAGCGCACCTGGTTCGCCGCTGATGTCACCGGCTTTCACATGCTGCACACCTTGTTTCAGACCTCGATCAAATACCCCTCTATCCGCAGATTCGATGAGTATTTCTGCTGCGAATTGTTGGTCGAAAACGGCCACTGTCAAGGCTTGGTGGCGATTGAAATTGCCACCGGAAAATTCGTCGCCATCCACGCGGGGGCGGTGATCATCGCCACCGGTGGCGCGGGACGGGTGTTCCGCGAGAACACCAATGGCGGCATTGTCACTGGCGACGGCATGGCATTGGCCTATCGCCACGGCGTGCCCTTGTGTGACATGGAGTTCGTGCAGTACCACCCGACCTGCATGCTCGGCACAGGGTTGCTTTTTACGGAAGCCTGCCGTGGCGAGGGCGGGTTTCTGTTGAACCGCGACGGATACCGTTATCTACAGGACTACGGATTGGGCCCGGCATCGCCGGAACCACGCAACAAAGCGATGGAACTCGGGCCACGCGATCGTCTGAGCCAGGCGTTCTGGCACGAACAGAAAAAGGGGCGCACCCTGACCACTTCGCGCGGCGAAGCGGTGCAATTGGACCTGCGCCATCTGGGCGCGAAAAAACTGCATGAACGCCTGCCGCTGATCTGCGAACTGGCAAACGACCATTTGGGCATCGATCCGGCGATCTCAACCATCCCCGTGCGACCCGCCGTGCACTACACCATGGGCGGCATCCGCGTCGACATCGATGCGCGCTCGGCCTTGCCAGGGCTTTACGCCGCGGGCGAATGCGCGAGCAATGGCATTCACGGCGCCAATCGCCTGGGATCAAATTCCCTGGTGGAAACCCTGGTTTTCGGCAGAGTCGCGGGCCAAATGGCCGCGGCGTTTTCCAAGACCATGGCCCTTTCATCCGAGGCGACCCTACAAAAGCAGGCAGAGGCCGCGCGCGATCGGGCATTGCGCCTGCTTCGCGAGCCGGGAGACGGTGATCGTGTCTCGGTTCTGCGCGCCGAGATGGCACAAACCATGGAGAACGGCTGCGGTATCTACAGGCTGGGGTCCGAGCTAAAGACGACTTGCGACAAACTCGCCGAGCTGAAGGGTCGCTACGCTCGGGCACGCGTGGACGATTCGTCGAGCGGCTGGAACACGGCATGGTTGCTTGCCCTGGAGCTGGGGTACCAGCTCGATGTTGCCGAAGCCATGGCGCACTCGGCGCTGGAACGCCGCGAGTCGCGTGGTTCGCACCAGCGTCTGGACGGCCATACGGAGCGCGATGACGAGCACTACCTGAAACACACCCTCGCACACTGTGAAGCGGGCGGCGCGCCGCGTATCGACTACTGCCCCGTGACGATTACACGCTCGCCACCCGGTGTCAGGGCTTATGGCGCCGCCGGTGAAGCCGCTAGTCTTGAAGGAAATGAAACGCGCAAAGAAAAGCAAATCGCCGATGGGTAAGCCGATGGATACGCATATGGATAAGTTGCGCGAGACCATGGAGATCGAGGTGATGCGCTACCTGCCCGAGAAAGACATCGAGCCGCATTGCCAAAGCTACCGCGTGCCTTACTCGGATACCGGGTCGGTGCTCGAAGCCCTTCAATACATCAAGGACGAGCTCGATCCGACTTTGAGCTTTCGCTGGTCCTGCCGCATGGCCATCTGCGGCAGTTGTGGCATGAATATCAATGGCGTTCCCCGGCTCGCCTGCCGCAGTTTCTTGCGGGAATACTTTCCGGCCAAGCTGCGCGTGGAGGCGCTCGCCCATTTTCCGGTGGAGCGAGATCTGGTGATCTCCGCCGCGGACTTCATTTCAAAGCTTGAGAGCATCAAGCCGTACATCATTCCTCGCGAGAAGCGCG
>CAMDRY010000234.1 GCA_945906975.1 Bordetella parapertussis
GGGTTTTCGGTGCTGTCGCGTAAATTGGTAAGGCCCTCCAGCATAGGGACACCTGCCGACGAAAGCTGTTCCAGGTGGAAGCAGAAATTGATCAAATCGCTGCGTTTCACCGAGGAGGCGGAAAAAAACGAAGTTCGACCGCGTTTGGACGGGGCACCGGCAATGAGATCGAGTCCCATGCGTTTGAGGCGCAACTCCAGATCGATGATGTTTACGGCGTCGAGTTGCCCCATGATCGCCTTGCCGCGGGTATCGATTGCCTTGTAATTGAACAGCGCCATGGTTGTTGGCCTTCAGAGAAGAGCGCCTGCGACCGCGCCTACATGCGGTCAGTAAGGTCGACGACACGCATCAGTTCGTCGACGGCCGTCGTTCCGTCGAGAACGCGGCGCACGCCATCGTCGGCCAGCGTATGAAATCCTTTGGCAATCGCCGCCTTATGGATTTCCCGCGCGCTTGCGCGATTTGCGATCATTTCGTCTAGGTCAGGATCCATCTTTAGTAATTCCATGATGGCGACCCGACCGCGGTAGCCTTGATAGTCGCAGTGATCGCAGCCGACTGAGCGGTAGAGTGTCGGCGGCCTGTCCGGGCGCACGGCAAGCATGCGGCATTCGGAGGCATTGGCCTCGTAAGGCTGCCGGCAGTGTCGGCAGAGTTTTCGCATCAGTCGCTGCGCGATGATGCCTATGATATTGCCCGCGAGGATGTCAGGCACGATACCGATGTCCGCAAGTCGTGGCAGGGCCCCAAGCGCGGAATTTGTGTGCAGCGTGGAGTAGACCTGGTGGCCGGTCATTGCAGCGCGAAAGGCCATCTGCGCCGTATCCTCGTCGCGCACTTCCCCCACCAGGATCACATCAGGATCCTGACGCATCAGGGACCTGATGCCGTTGGCAAAATCCATCTTTGCCGCCTCCGATACGGAAGTCTGGCGGATAAGGGTCATTGGATACTCGACCGGATCCTCGAGGGTCATGATGTTTATGCCGTCATGATTGATGTGATTGAGCACCGAATAGAGCGTCGTGGTTTTCCCGCTTCCGGTGGGGCCCGTGACCAGAATGATGCCCTCGGGTCGGGCGAGCATTTTTTTCAGGAGTGCGAGTTGTGAGGCTTCAAGCCCCAGCATGTCGAGAGGCACGATGCCTTTTTGCCGGTCGAGAATCCGCAATACGACGTTCTCGCCGTGTGTCGTTACCTGCGACGAGACACGAAAATCCACGGGCCGTCCGGTAAGGGTCAGGGAAATTCGGCCATCCTGTGGTGCGCGTGTCTCCGCGATGTTCATTCCGGCCAGAACCTTGAGGCGCACGGTCATGGCCGGCCAGTATGTCTTGTGCAATGAGCGGATCTGTCGCAACACACCGTCTATGCGGTAACGGATACGCAGAAAATTCTGTTCCGGCTCGAAGTGCACGTCCGAAGCGCCTTGCTCCACCGCGTCAGCAAGCAAGGAGGAAATCAATCTGACGACGGGTTGGCTGTATTCGTCGCCCGAGGAGTGCAGGCTTTGGTAATCGATTTCACCGGTTTCGATCTCGTGCAGGATTCCGTCGATCGAAAGCTCGAGTCCGTAATACTGTTCAATTGCGCGGGCAATTTCTGTTTCACCGGCCAGGCGCGCCTCGAGTTCCATTTCGCCGCGCAACTGCGCCCGCACCTGGTCAAGGGCGACGACGTTGTTCGTGTCGGCGATTGCGATGATAAGCAGGCGTTTTTCACGATCCAGGGCGACCGGGAAGATGTGGTGGCGCTTTGCAAAATCGCGCGGCATCAGTTTGATCGCGGCGGCATCGACCACGATTTGTGACAAGTCGACACTCTGTAGTCCGAGCTTTTCGGAAAGCGCATCGCGCAGGGTTGCTTCCGAGACGAAGCCCAGTTGAACCAGGAGCCGGCCGACGGGTTGGTTCGACTTGAGTTGTTCAAGCAGTGCGATGCGCAGCTGGTCTTCGGTCAGAATGCCCTGCGAGATCAGGATCTGGCCGATATGGCGCTTGGCCTGCGGGGCTGCGGTTGGAGCCGTTGTAGGCATAGCGGGCGGCGCCAAGTTTTTTACCGCTGAAGTTCGCGCATGCGCGCGGTGGCGCGGGTACGGTCGAAGGTCGAGGGCCGTGCGTCGCTTAGGGCGAGCGCTTTTTGGTAGTACTCCAGAGCTAGCTTGCTCTGGCGGATATGGTCCAGGCTCACCGCCAAATTGTAGGCGTAATCAGCGTTGTCCGGTTCGTTTGACAAGGCCTTGAAATAGGCCGCCTGGGCTTCCGGCCAACGCGCTTGCAGGGCCATTTGGTTGCCCAGGGCAAAGTGCAGGAATCCGGCCTCCGGCTGGGTGGCAATCATGTTTTTCAGACGGCTTTCCGATTGCATCGGATCGGCCTGCCCGCGCAACGCGATGAGACCGGCGAGTGCATGCGCATCACGCGGATCAGATTCAAGCAGTTTCAGGTAGCGGGCTTCCGCGTTTTCATGCTGTCCGCTGCGAGCTTCGATTGCTGCCAGCCCCAGAAGCGCATCCCTGTTGGATGGTTCGAGTTTTAGTGCATTGGAGTAAGCCTGGCGCGCGACTGGGAGATCGCTCTTCTGGTAGGCGTCATACGCGATTTCAAGTTGTTGGTCTGTTCGCGTTGCCGTTGACGCCGATGGTGTGAGCCTCGCGCCACCAGCCTGTCTTGGCGTTGATGCAGCCGCGGCACGTTCAGCCGGATTGGAAGCCGAACGTGTGATCCTCACAGGGGCGTTAGCCGAGGCCGTAGGCGTTATGGCTACAGGCGCAGATGGCCCGCTGCTTGAAGGCTGATTTGCGCCGATCGTCGGTTTTGCAGCTTGAATGCCCGCTTTGTTGTCTTGCGCGGCGCTTGCCGGTGATGCGCCGATGGTCGAGGGGGCTGTGTTTGGTCCGGGGCTGGCAAGCGGATCGATGGGCGCGGCGGCAGCGGGCGCGGGTGTGATCGGTTCCAGGGGCTTCGATGGCGCATTTGCAACGGCGGTCGGTGCCACGATATAGCGAGGTTGCAATTGCCACCAGAAATAGCCGATACAGCCGGCTGCAAACACCGCCAAGGCCCCAACCGTATAATAAAAGGGCTTTCGCGGGTTGTAGTCCTCGAGGCCTTTTGCCTCAAACATTTGTTTCGCTGCGGCCTGATTGCGGGTCGGTTCAACCGGCGTGTCGGCGAAAATCGGTCCCGTAGCAGCCGGGATTGGTTCTTGTGACGTGAGGGAATACATTCCGTCAAGCCCTTGGGGCGCTGAGGAAGAGGGCAGGTCTTCCGAGAGTATTTCAAGCTGTTGCGTTATGTCCGGAAGATTTTCGCGCGTAATAATCGGTTTTGCCGGCGCGCTGGCAGCGGCAGGCGCAAGTTCAATTCTGGACGAAGCACTGGACGAAGCCTGGTTCCCCTGCTTGGCCAGTTCTGCCTTCTTCAGCGCCTCGAGCAGCAGGCTCACTTGTCGGGTCCTTCAAGAGTCGGTTTCCCGGGGTTGGGTGCAGACAGGAAGTCTTCGCCGGGAAGGAATGTGCGGTAGGCGCGATAGTCACCGCTTAGGCTTGCGTCGCGGACCACCAGAGGGCGCAGGAAAATCACCAGTTCCGTTTTTGCATTGGTCTTGTTGCGTTGCGAGAACAAGTCCCCAAAAATGGGAATGCGGTTGACCCCGGGAACGCCGTCCTCGAGGCTGTTGATCGAATCCTGGATCAGCCCGCCCATTACCGCAGTTTCCCCGCTCGACACTTTGATCAGCGATTCCATCTCGCGCGTCTGGATTTGTGGAATCCTGTTTTTGATGCCCGCAGCCAAGCCCGGCGTGGGATCTTCGACGTAACTGAGGATGCGCGTTACTGCAGGGCGCAAATTGAGCAGTATGGTGTCATCGGACGATATCTGCGGTGTGACGTTCATGACAAAGCCGACTGGCACGACGTTCGGTGTGGCGGTGAAACTGGTCTGTGCGGTGCCTGCTGCGGTGGCCGCAATCGTGTCGGACTTGATCGTGAAATAAACAAGATTGTCGACTACTTTGAGAATCGCGCTCTGGTTGTTGATTACGCTTATTTTCGGACTTGAAAGCACGCGCACCGTGCCGAAAGATTCCAGCAGTTGCAGCGAGGCGGTGAATGAATCGGTCACGTAGTTAAGCGTAAAGAAACTTCCGACCGGTGTTGCCGTGGTTGTGCCGGTGGAAGCTTGCGCCGTACGCGTTCCGGCGGGGCCGCGGCGAAAAAGGCTCCAGTTGATGCCAGACTGGTAATTATTATTCAGTGTTACTTCCGCTATCGTCGCCTCTATCATGACTTGCCGCTTGGCGCTGACCATGACCTGGTCAAGGAATTCCTGGATCTTTTCGTGCTGGCGGCCGGTGGCGCGAATGACTAGCACGCCGGCTTCGGCGTTGGCGATAACGGCGGCCGCTTCGCGGAACGTGGGGCCAAGCGACACAGGCGCTTGTTGAGCAACGGGGGCGCCGGCGGAGCCAGCCGCAGTTGCCACAGGAGATTGTTGTGCTTGTGCCGGCACTTGCGCGCCAGAAGCCGGGATCAGTTTGTCCGTCTCGTGCAAGATATCCTTGACGTTATTGACCATCGTGAGCCAGAACTTGTTGTCTGAACGGTTTTGGACCTGCGCTGATGACGCATTGCTGCTACCGGAAGAGCCACCGCCGCCCGAAGAGCTGGCGCCTGTCGATATCTGGCCTGAAACCCCGATTTGTCCGGTGCTGGTGCGCTCGAGATTGACGTAGTCGATCTTGTAAATGCGCAGGAAAGGCGAGTCCGGCATCACCAGCAAGTTGGGTCCGTCAAGTTCCCAGCGCATGTCGGTCTGCTTTGAGATTCGCGACAGCAGTTGCGGCAGTGTCTGGTCGATGGCGTTGAGCGTGACCGAACCGCGTATGCCCGGGTGCACATCGACGTTGATCTTGGCATCGCGGGCTAGGGCGAACAGCAGTTCCGCGACGGGAACATTATTGACCACGACGCTATAAGTCTCGGCCTTTACCGCCGGTTTGGGCTTCGGCAGTGAGGTGGGGAACTGCACCGGGGGCGGAATGTTCGCAGCCGGTTTTTCTGGCTCAGCCTTGATGTGCGCGACTGAAGGTTTCATGGCCGGCGTGGCGCAGGCAGTCAGCAACAACGCCGTCATGATCGGGGCTAGTTGTCTTGTGCGTCGGTTCAAGGGGGCTGAGCACACCATTTAAAATTGATGTTTAGTGTAGCATGAGTCCCTAATTAGCTGATTTTTTTCGTTGTTTTAACTGCCTATCATTGGCACCTGAAGCCCCAATGACGCGCTACGCGCCAATTTGACGCCCCCCTTTTATTGCCTATTCTGGCTGCGCATACGCTCAACGCTTCGATGAAACGGGCCAAAGGCTTTATAGACCTGCGGCAGATTCCGTATCGCCCTGTTCGCCTCCTCCGCAGAGGGATACAGGCCGTAGGCCACCCGATAATGTTGCAAATCGTTGATTTTTACACTGTAAACATAAAAATCTTCGAGCTTTAGTTTGCGCCCAGGCACGCGCACCAGCATGTCTTCGATACGATGCACATCCTTGTACGTCACGGTAAGCAACTGAATCGCATACTGCTCCCCTGACGTCGAGGGCAGCCATTGTTGCGTCGCCGCGAAGCGGGCTTGGGTGAGTTGTCCTGAGGCTGGCGGGGCTGGT
>CAMDRY010000235.1 GCA_945906975.1 Bordetella parapertussis
CCATTTGCGTCGGCAGCGCCGGCGCGTCATCAACCTCCTCGAGCCCGAGTCTGCGCGCACGCACCTGGTTGACGAACACGTTGTGCATCACCGCGAACAGCCAGGCCCGCAGATCGCTGCCCTGCCGCCACAAATGAAACTTGCGGCAAGCGCGCTCCAGCGTGTCCTGCACCAGGTCGTCGGCGCGATAGCGGTCGCCCACCAGCGCACGCGCATAGCGACGCAGGCGCGGGATGTGCTGCGCGATTTCTGGATTCATGGTGCGTGCGGTTTCCATTGAGGCAAACAGCCGGGTGGGTGGCTTTATTCCGTGCGCTTATAACAGCGCGTAAGGGGGCGCATCAAGGCAGTCATAGTATCACCGCGCGCAATCGGGGCCATCGCACAACAGCACGCAAGATCGCGCCACATCGCCAAATGCGCAAAAGAAAAAGGGCGGCAGGGCCGCCCCTTGTACCGCATCACCGCGCAGGCGGTGATGGGCGCTCAGCGCAGGCCCGCGATGTAATCGGAAACCGCCTGGATTTCCTTGTCGGACAATTTGGCCGCAATCGTGCGCATCATTTTCAACGGATCGTTGGCGCGCTGTTCGGAACGCCAAGCTTTCATCTGCGTCTCGGTGTACTCGGCATGCTGGCCGGCAAGGCGCGGGTACTGCGAGGGTACGCCAGCACCGCTGGCCCCGTGGCAGGACGCGCAGGCGGCCACGCCTTTTGCACTGATGCCGCCGCGCCAGATTTTCTGGCCAAGCTGGACCAAGTCTTTGTTGCGCGCTGCTCCATCCTTGGGTTTTTGACCGGCGAAATAGGCACCGAGATTCTTCATGTCATCGGGGCTCAGGGCCGCGACCATGCCGGCCATGACGGCGTTCTCGCGCTCTGCCTTCGTGCCCGGCGCCGCCTTGAAATTGGCAAGCTGCTTGCTGATGTACTCGGGCATCTGACCGGCCAGCTTGGGATTGGCGCTGATGCTGCTGTTGCCGTCGGCGCCATGGCAGGCGGCGCACCCCTGGGTCGCGATGGTCTGCCCCTTGCCCGCATCGGGTTTGGCGGCGACCTTGCCCGGCGCATCGGCGGCAGCGGCAAGCGTGTTAGTACTGGTAATAGCAACGACGGCGGCGAGGGCCAGAACGTGTTTCATGCCGAATTTCATGCGGACTCCTGAAATTGAGTAGGGAAAGGGCCTGACCCCATCCCATTCCGCACTGCTGTACGCGCTGCGTAAGCAGTTGCAGAATAGACTCATACTAAAAGCTGCTATTCTATCTTAGAGTCGTGTTTTTAGGCCATATTTGGGCAACATCAGGGCAACATCAGGGCAACATTCCGGCGCAAGGTGCGGCCTGCCAAGCCCGTTGCGCGGTACTATCGCGCCTTCCTTTGCAGCAAAGCCACCGATGCCACTGTTTCAAAACCTGAGCTTTATCCAATCCGCGCAAGAGCTGACCGATCTGCCGCCGCACGCCGGCCTCGAGATCGCCTTCGCCGGCCGCTCCAACGCCGGCAAATCAAGTGCGATCAACGCACTCGCCAACCACAACCGGCTCGCCTTTGTCAGCAAGACCCCGGGCCGCACGCAGCTGATCAATTTTTTCCGCATGGCGACGGGGGACTACCTCGTCGACCTGCCCGGCTACGGTTACGCCAAGGTGCCGCACACAGTGCGCGCGCACTGGCAGGGCCTGTTGGAATTTTATCTCACCACGCGCGACCAGTTGTGCGGCCTCGCGCTGATGATGGACGTGCGGCGCCCACTCACCGATCTGGACATCGTCATGCTCAACTGGTTCATCCCCACAGGCAAACCGGTGCACGTGCTGCTTACCAAGTCGGACAAGCTGACGCCCAACCAAGGCAGGAAAGCCTTGCATGAAGTGCAAGTCGCACTGGCCAAATCCTCGCCGCTGTTTTCAGCTCAACTGTTCTCGAGCACCAAAAAAACCGGCATTGATGAGGCCGAAGCCGTACTGGCCGGCTGGCTGCCGAACGTGTCCATGGCCACGCCTGAACACAGAAAAGAGGTGCGCGAAGAAATTCGGGCGGCCACGACAAGAACGCGGCCCCGGAAGTACGCGGGTACATCCGAGGCCTGAAATAAAAAACCCCGGGCGAAGGGGAATAAGCCCGGGGACAAAAATGCCTTAACAGGATTAAGGCACCCGTTCAGGGAGATGAAACGGGAGACGATCGAAACCGTCTGCGTGTAAGACGGTGGAATCGGACAAAAAGTTTCAGGCGGCAGCTATAGAAATTCGTAACAATTTGTTAATCAATTGAATTTATTGAACATAGCGAGAAATTAAGGATGAAGACCTACGGCAGCTTTCCCAACGTGCGCATGCGTCGCATGCGCCGGGATGACTTCTCGCGGCGCTTAATGCGTGAGCATGTACTCACTACAAACGACTTGATTTATCCAGTTTTCGTCATGGAGGGTACGAAAAAGACCCAAGCCGTCGCCTCCATGCCCGGCGTCGAACGTTACACCCTGGACAAGCTGCTGCCAGTGGCCGAAAACTGTCTCAAACTGGGCGTTCCGGTCCTCGCCCTGTTCCCGGTCATAGACGCAAAACTCAAAACCCTGGACGGGCGCGAAGCCATGAACGCCAAAGGCCTTATCCCGCGCGTAGTCAGGGCGTTGAAAAAGGAATTTCCAGAACTGGGCGTCATGTGCGATGTCGCGCTCGACCCCTACACCAGCCACGGCCAGGACGGGGTGATCGACAAAACCGGCTACATCCTCAATGACGACACCCTGGCCATCCTGGAAAAACAGGCGCTCACACAGGCGCAAGCCGGCGTCGACATTGTCGCCCCCTCGGACATGATGGACGGCCGCATCGGCCGCATCCGCGCCCAGCTGGATGCAAAAAAATTAAGCTACACGCGCATCATGGCCTACTCGGCCAAATACGCGTCGGCCTTTTACGGCCCCTTCCGTGACGCTGTCGGCTCGGCCGCCAACCTGGGCAAGAGCAATAAAATGACCTACCAGATGGATCCAGCCAACTCCGATGAGGCCTTGTGGGAGGTCGGCCTGGACCTGCAGGAAGGCGCCGACATGGTGATGGTCAAACCGGGCATGCCCTACCTCGACATCCTGCGGCGCGTAAAAGACGAGTTCAAAGCGCCGACCTACGTCTACCAAGTCAGCGGCGAGTACGCCATGCTCAAGGCCGCCGCGCAAAACGGCTGGCTCGACGAACCCAAGTGCATGATGGAAAGCCTGCTCGCCTTCAAGCGCGCCGGTGCCGACGGCATCCTCACTTACTTCGCGCTGGACGCGGCCAAGGCGCTAAAAACCGCCTGAACGCCGCCTGAACACGACCTTGTGGTCGGCACGTCGCCAAGCGACTAAACGACGTGAATGTCGCGACCGTCCCTCACCTGCTCCGGCTTGCGTCCATCGGACTCCAGCTTGATATGCAAGCGCAAGTCATTGGCTGAATCGGCAAAACGCAGCGCATCCTCGTAACTGATCGCATTCGCCCGATACAAATCAAACAAGGCCTGGTCAAAGGTCTGCATACCCAGATCCCGCGAGCGCCCCATCAACTCCTTGATGCCGCTCACCTCGCCCTTGAAGATAAGATCCTTGACCAGCGGTGAGTCGAGCATGATCTCGAACGCGGCAACACGGCCAGTACCGCCCTCGCGCGGTACCAGGCGCTGTGACAGGAATGCGCGCACATTGAGCGACAAGTCCATCAGCAGCTGCTGGCGGCGATCGTCGGGGAAAAAATTGATGATGCGCTCAAGCGCCTGGTTCGCGCTGTTCGCATGCAGGGTCGCAAAACACAAATGTCCGGTCTCGGCGAAAGCCATGGCGTGTTCCATCGTCTCGCGATCGCGTATCTCGCCGATCAAGATGACGTCGGGCGCCTGCCGCAACGTGTTTTTCAGGGCCGCCGCCCACGACTCCGTGGTAATGCCCACCTCGCGCTGCGTGACAATGCAGTTGCGGTGCTCATGCACAAATTCAATCGGGTCCTCGATGGTGATGATATGACCCTGGCTGTGCTCGTTGCGGTAACCGATCATCGCCGCCAAGGTCGTCGATTTGCCCGAGCCCGTTCCACCGGCAACGATCACCAGGCCGCGCGCCATCATGGCCACCTTGCTCAGCACCTGCGGCAGGCCCAGCTCGGCGAAGCCGGGAATTTTGGCCGTGATCGTGCGCAGCACCAGCCCCGGCCCGTTAAGATCGAAGAATGCACTCACCCGAAAGCGGCCCAGCCCGCCAGGAGAAATGGCGAAGTTGCATTCCTTGGTCGCCTCGAATGAAGCGAGCTGCTTGTCATTCATCAGCGCGCGGGCAAAGTCCTGCGTCTGCACCGCAGTGAGCAACTGCTTGGAGATCGGCGTCACCTTGCCGTCAATTTTAAAAGCCGGGGGAAAGCCCACGCTCAGGAACAGGTCGGAAGCCTTGCGGCCGACCATCAGCTTGAGCATTTCCTGGATCATTTCGATCGGGTGTTCTTCGGGCATATGCAGACCTCTTTGCTTTGGCTCGTGGCGGTGAAACTCTGGCGGACCGACTCAGACATTCCGCGCCGCCCGCATCGGATCAAAGTGTCTGCCTCGCGCGAAGTGGCGTCAATCAGAAGTTTGGCTCTAGCCAAACACCAGCGCCACGCCATGCGCCTCGGTGGCGCCCACGGCGATCGAGCCATCCGGCATGCGCATGCAACGAAACCCGCCGCGCCGCAACGCCAGATCCGCGGCGTCGCGATCGGTGACATGCACAAACAAGGCCACCGCCGCCGGTTCCGGCCGGCCCGAGACCCACACGCCCGGGAGTTTTTTTGCCAGGGAAGCGGCGGACACAAACGCCAGCGGCATGTCGCCGGTCTCCACCACCAGGCCCTCGGCCACCGGCTTTGCCCTCGTATTGAAAATCCGCTGATAGGGAAGGGCCGCCGCCTCGGGCCTTTCGTCAGCGATGGCGACCGCGGCAAGCCGCATCGCGCCATTCACATGCGACTGCCACTTCGGCCGCCAAACCAGATCGCGGGTGAAGTGCTGGCAGACAAAAACGCGATGTCCGGGCGTCGCACTCAAGGGCAGGCCCGCCAAGGCAAAGCGCGCCTCCTGCGCGACCCCGTCCACCACCACCGGCCGCGACAGGGCGAACGGGCCGGTCGGTGCGAAACCGGCCGCGGCAAACTCCTTCGCCGCGGCGGCCGCGTCATCGGACTTGAGCACGGTGGCCGCAAGTCCCTCGCCGCGCACCAGAAAATCGCTGTAATACTGGTTGAACGGATGCGGCCTGGGCACCGCCACAAGCTCGATGTAATCGTCGCCAAACATGATGCAATGGTTCTGCGAGCCGAAGTCGTGATAGCCGCGCGGGGTCAGTGTAAAGCCCAGGCGCGTGAATGTTTCAGCCGCCAAATCAAGGTCATGCACGGCGATGACAATGTGATCGACGCCCTGGATGTGTTTGCGCATGGGGAAACCGGTGAGGATGTGGCAACATTATAAATTGCCCACGCGTAATCCTAATCCTGGTGACAGCCATGAACATCGTCGAAAAAATTATCCAGCAGCAGGCCGAGATCAGCGCCATCCGGCGCGACATCCACGCCAATCCTGAAACGGCGTTTGAAGAGCTGCGCACCTCCGGACTGGTTGCGTCAAAACTGGAATCCTGGGGCAT
>CAMDRY010000236.1 GCA_945906975.1 Bordetella parapertussis
TCGCGCGCCAGCACGTAAGAAGTCGTGTCGGCGGAGGTTCTGCCGATTTTGAGCACCAGTTTGATGCCGCTTTTGTCGGAGACGTACCTGATGATGGGGTTCCAGTAGTCGGCGGTCAGTGCGATTCCGTATTGATTGACCGGGGAAAAGTTGTAGGTCGACTGACCCAGCGCAGGGTTGATGATTGCCAATGGCAATACCGCCAATGCCAGACATCTGCAGAGTAGACCGGTTATTGATCTCTTCATCGCTGGCTTTCCGGGGATGTTGCGATTCGCGGCTTCCGATTCATCATTTGCCTGTGTCCTCGAGCGCTTCTTCGCGGCTATTGTAGATCGCGAAGATACGATGCATTCTCACCAATTCAAACAGGGCTTTGACA
This sequence comes from Bordetella parapertussis, assembly GCA_945906975.1. The sequence goes on from CAMDRY010000236.1 coordinate 383, forward strand.
GGTTTGGTCATGCCGAAAAGGCGCAGTTGCCCGCCTTTTCCATTCATGGCGCGCAAGCACGACAACAGTGCGCCCAGACCTGAACTGTCGATGAAGCTCAGCGGTGCCATGTCGAGCAAGACTATTTCGCGGGATGCTGTCAGTGGCTGGATGGCGTCGCGGAATGCTTTCACGTTGCCCGCGTCGAGGTTTTCGACGGGGGATACAACGGCGGTATTTTCGGAAATGTCGGTAACAATAAGTTTCATGGTGTTCTCCTGATTTGGTGGGTAAGAATACAAGCTTGATTGGCCGTGACCTAAAGCACTGACTCCAGGGCGGCGGGTTTGCGCGACAAGCCTTCAGCGAATACCCGGCCGCCATAAATGCCCAGCACTCGAAGCAGTCTTGTGAACCGCAATGGGCTCGAGCTGAGCGCATCGCCTGCAAAACGCATTTCCACCGACGCGCCTTCCAGGCCGAGCAGCAGAGATTCGCCGACCAGCCCGGCGCGCCCGTTTCGATAAAGGCGTTGCCAATACTCGGGAAGCGACATAATTTCATCGACTGTGCGTGGTTGCAAACCGACAAGTGCCACTCGCCCGCTGACCGCGTCCTGGAGTCCGGGCAGAAACGTCGTCAGAAAGTGCTTTGTCCAAGCCCCTGCGACGCCGGCATAAATGTCTTCGTGGGTCCTCGAAAACCTTGCCTCAAACGAACCAAAGCGCTGCGTCGCCGCGGCGTACCTGGCCAGTGTGGCCTTCGCGGCACTCTTGCTCACAGGCGAACGGCCACGCAACAGGATTTCCAGCGGTGTCAACATCAGCCAGAGCAGCAGGGCGAGCAGGCGTTGTGAATGGTTTCCGGCGGGGTGATCGGCCTTGCTCCGATTGATGCTGCTCAGAATTCCAGGGTCGGCAATTCGAACTGAAACGCCGAGGGCGTCATTGACGAGGTGATTTCCCGCGAGCAGGGAGTGTCTGACTTCAAGCCCGCCTCCGGCGTAAGTTCCCGCAAGAAGAATGCTGTTTTTAACGAGGCTGCCTTGGTCGACCACACATCCGTCACCGATCATTGCGTTGGGACCGATCTCGGTATTCTCGCCGATCAGCACATTGTTGCCGAGGAAAACCGGCAGATGCAACCGCGCTGAAGGGTGAATGTGACTGCCGTTGCCGATCCACAGGCCGGGTTTGCGCGGACGGCGGCCGATGGTTTGCGTCGCGGCGGTCTGCGCGAGCAGGATCGGCAGCGATTTCAGGGCGGAGGCAACGCTGGAGCTTGAAATACAAGCAGTCGTCAACACAATATTGGCCGGTGAAGTTGCCGCATCCATGACAAGCGAGCACAGGTCTGCTTCGCTCGCAGCCGTTTGAGCAAGCGCACGCATGCGATCTGCGGGCAATGCCGCCCAGCCGGTCCAGCGCAGATTTTTGCCATCGCCCTGACAGGCGACAAAGGCTGCGGAAATATCCGGGTCGCTCAAAGGAAGCGTGTCTGTTGCGGCAAGCACATAGATTTGTTCCTGATCGGTGATCACGCCGGTCAATGGCTGCAGGGGCCGGGGCCCGGCCGCGGCGTAATGATGCGTGATCTCGCATCCCCAGCGCTGGCCGTCGCCGAGCAGGGCTTGTGCGGATTGCGGTTCATCGCCATGAACAACCGCGACGCGGGTGCAGCCCAGGCGAACCAGCTTTTCAAGCACGTGCTGAAGCATGGGCTTTTCCGCCATCGGGAACATCGCCGGATCAGTTTCGAGCTGGCCCAGCAGGGAATCTTCATTTGGCCAGCAGGCCAGAATGATCGCGGTTGCATTGCTGGTCATGTTAGTGATCCTTTTTCGCGCACGGAGGTTAATTTTTCAACGGCAATGCGAAACAAAAATACCCAGTTGCCCACCAGGTAACGCCGCCACATGCGGCCGGGTTCCATGAGGAGCCGGTAGACCCATTCGCCGCCGATCTCGCGCAGCCACAGCGGTGCACGGGGGATGCGGCCCGAATAGAAGTCGAACAGGCCGCCCACGCCGATGCCGAGCATTGCGCCACTGGTGTCCAGATTGTGTTCCAGCCACAGTTCCTGACGGGGTGCGCCCATCGCGACCAGTAGAACCTGGGCGCCGGTCATGCGAATTTCCTGCAGCACGGCGGGCGCCTCGGTTTCGCTGAAATATCCGGAGCGGGCGCCTGCGATCTTTAATTCCGGATAACGCAATATCGCCCAATTCGCAGCCGCCTCGGCGACGCCATCACGCGCGCCCAGCAGGTACAGGGAATGGCCGCTTTTCGCCAGCTCGCCACATAGCTTCGGAAACAGATCGGTCCCGTTGATGTTCTGGCGGATCGGCCGGCGCAGGAGCTTTCCTGCGATCTTCATGCCAATACCGTCGGCGCAGACCCAGTCGCATTTTGCGAGTGACATTCGATATGCAGTGTCGGCGGCGGCAATGTTGACGCAGTCCGGATTGACAAAAGCGATGCGCGTTCGCACCCTGTTGTTGAGCGAACAGACAATGGCATCCAGCAGATTGTCCATCGACACATTGAGCAGGCGGATTCCGGAGATCGATTGCGACGCTTTGCACTGCGCCGACCCGGCCCCGTAAAGCCGTGACAGCAATGCACGAGCAAGAATGCCGATATCGCGGCGCAGGGAACGATGCCGCACATATTCGAGGTCGGCATCGCTTTCCGTGCCGTAGTCGATATTGATGCGCCGGCGCAGTCCCCAAAGGCAGATCAGTCCAGGTGTCACGTTGAATCTTGGATGTGCAATGCCACCGAATTCGGTCAGCTCCTGCGGCCCCACAGGCCGCGGTCCAACCAGGCTCAACCTGCCATCGAGTACTGCCCACAGCAACGGGAGGGCCTGAAAAACAGTGCGGGTTGCGCAGGCGGCGGCGCCGGGTTCTGATTTGATGCCGAAGTAATGCAGCCTGACGGGCCGCCCGCCGGCTCCGATAATTTCACGCCCCTGCAGGCGCAATTTGCCCAATGCCATCCGCCATGGAAGGACCAGCAAGCTCAAAGGCGTCACCAGAGTGAGCAATACCACTGCGACAGAGCAATCGAGCAGCCGGCTGCGCCTGCGCTCGCCCAGGCCCAGTGGCCTATATGCCGCATCGGTGAGAGAACCGGACATCAGTAGGCTCCCCGCCCGCCAATGATGGCAGGCACCGTTTTCACCAGAAGCTTCACGTCCAGCACAAGATTCTGCTGTTCTATGTAATCAACATCGAGTTCTACCTGGCGGGGGAACGGGATCTCGGATCTGCCTTGCACCTGCCAGAAACAGGTGAGGCCGGGCAGGGCGTCCAGTCTGCGGCGATCCGACAGGGTATAGCGGGCGACTTCCCGTACCAGTGGGGGGCGCGGGCCCACCAGGGACATGTCGCCTTTGAGCACGCACCACAGCTGTGGCAATTCATCGATGCTGGCGCGGCGGATGATCCGCCCTATCCAGGTAATCCTGGGATCGCGCTTCATCTTGAAGGTCACCCCTCTGCCGTGTTGATTCTGCGTATCCAGCTGACGCTGCAACGCCTCGGCATTCACCACCATGGAGCGAAATTTGGGAAACCGGAAGGTCCTCCCGAATTTGCCCACGCGGTCCTGCCAGAAGAGCACCTGCCCGCGATCCGTCAGTTTGATCAATGCAGCGATCGCGAGGAAGGTGGGCGCAAGGAAAAGCAGCATCAGAAACGAAACCAGCATGTCCATGCCGCGTTTTCCCGCCGCCTGCAACCGGGGCTGCCCCTTCCATACACCGAGCAGCAGTCCTCTCCTGAATGATTTCAGGAAACCGCGGCCGAAGTCGGCATCAATCTCTTTGGGAGAGTCGCTGGTCCGGCTATGCATTTTGAACTCCGCATCTGGTATTGAACTGGTGCGAATTAGATCAGGGGGCCACAGGGCAAACGTGTCAGGACTGTAAAATTGTCCTTAAATCCGGTCGCAAATTGCGCAACAATCACTCACCGGCCGACACCCGAATGAGGGCGGCGTCCGGCTTACCGCTTTTGTCCCCTTGCATGGTCAAACCCTAACATAGGAACAGTGATGAACCATCATCCGCTTGCCGGTAAATCCGTGCCCACCGGTTCTTTGCTCGACGTCGCTGGGCTCGAGCGTGCCTACACGCAACTTGCACCAAGGCCCGGGGAACCATCGGAGCAGGTGAGCTTTGGCACCAGTGGCCACCGCGGCAGCCCATTTGATCGCAGCTTCAATGAAGCACACATTCTTGCCATCACACAGGCGATCTGCGAGTACCGCAGGAGGGAGGCCATCACCGGTCCAATATTCCTGGGCAAGGACACGCACGCGGCCTCCCATCCCGCCGAGCGCACGACACTCGAAGTATTGATTGCAAACGGGGTGACCGTTGGCATGCAGAAGGAGGGTGTCTTTACCCCGACGCCGGTGATATCGCATGCCATCCTCGCGCACAACAGCGGTGTTGCGGGCTCGCGTGCCGACGGCATTGTGATAACGCCCTCCCACAATCCTCCTGCCGATGGTGGATTCAAGTACAACCCGCCGCATGGCGGCCCCGCGGATGCCGATATCACCGGATGGATTCAGGAGCGCGCCAACAAGCTGCTTTCTGAAGGCAACGCCGGTGTAAAGCGAGTGCCCTATCAACAGGCCAGGCAATCGGCTGCCTGCCAGTCTGTCGACTGGGATGAACGCTATGTTGCCGAGCTTGAATCGGTGGTGGACATGGACGCCATCCGCCGCTCAGGCATACGCATTGGCGTCGATCCAATGGGTGGCGCAGCGGTGGGGCTGTGGGCGCCCATGGCAAAGCGATACGGACTGAACCTGGAAGTGGTGAACCCCGAGGTCGATCCGACTTTCCGCTTCATGACACTCGATCACGACGGGAAGGTCCGTATGGATTGCTCCAGCCCATTCGCGATGGCAAGCCTGGTTGCCTTGAAAGACCGTTTCGATATTGCATGGGGCAACGATGCCGATGCCGATCGTCATGGCATTGTCACGCCCTCGGGCGGGTTGATGAACCCAAATCATTTTCTGGCTGTGGCCATTCACTATCTGCTGACCCATCGTCCGCAATGGCCTGCCAGCGTCGCGGTGGGGAAAACTCTGGTCAGCAGTACGCTCATCGATCGCGTCGCCGCGGATACCGGGCACCGACTGCTCGAGGCGCCGGTGGGATTCAAATGGTTTTCAGCCGGCCTTCTCGATGGCAGCTTGTGTTTTGCAGGTGAAGAAAGCGCCGGAGCGAGTTTTCTTCGCCGCGACGGTACGGTCTGGACCACCGACAAGGACG
>CAMDRY010000237.1 GCA_945906975.1 Bordetella parapertussis
GTCCTTGGCTTGCTGGCGTAGCGGGTTGGCGTGGCGCTGGGTTGTCGCTATGGCCGGTCGCCGCATCGTGCTTGGCCTGTATCGTTGCCAAGTCAATGCCCGATTGCGCGAAAATTTCCCTGAGTCTGGGCAAGCCGCTGTTCAGTAGGTCTTTGGTTTGTACTTCACTGGCACTGAATTCGGCCGAAATATTGCCTTTGCCTTGCATGGTCAGGCGAATATCAATCTTCCCCAGGTGCGCTGGCCGCAGTTGCAGGTTCACCTGCCAGATCCCCTTTTCGATTTGGGCTGAAAGCCGCTGGCCAATCGCCTCGGCTAACTTGTCCGCGGCGATCTGATTTTGTTCGCTACGTCTAAAGTAAGCCTCTTGCATGGTTTCTTCACGCATCGGCAGCGGGTTGCTCACGTCCAGTAGTTGGCGCGCGGGGGGGGCACCGTGGGCGACCGGGGCGGATGTGGTTGCAGCGCTTTCCCCGCTTAAGACCCCCGGCAGTGCGCCTGTCGGTGGCGAAGTGGCCTCTGCGATGGAGCCGATTCGGGCGGTGAATTCCTGTTCGTTAAGCCCTGGTTTTCCCGGGTTTGTTTTTTCGGGCTGGTGGAATTGGATGTTTTTTGCCGACAAGGAACTTTCATCTTGTTCGGCTTGCGCTGTCTGCATCATTGGCTCTTGTGCTTGTTCTTCTGTGGCTTGTTGCCGGCTGTGTTGCTGTTCCTCGGCCGTTGCGCCAGCCTCGGGCGGTATTGTTTGGTGTTGCTTGCTCAGGTCGATTGGCAGCCCTGTTGTGCCGGAGGCGGCGAGTGGCACGGCTTGGGCCTGGCCGGTGGGCGCGGCTCTAAGGGGCGGGGGGCTGGTCACGCCGGTGTCAGCTGCGGTCTGAATAGCAGGCGGGCGCCCCAGGGATGCCCCCGGTGCTTTGTCGGCGACGAGCAAGGCGGTCGCCCCGGCGGGCGTGCCGACTGCGGGATCAATCTGGGGCGACGTGGCCAAGCTCTGGTTGTTGGCGCTTAGCTTCGCTGACTCTGCTCCAGGCGTGGGAGGGAAGGGGGGGGATGCTTGTCCTGCGCCCTTGTTGGCGAGGCTGGATGCCGTCTTCTCTGCTGTCGCCGTCTCAGACGTCGCCGTGTCAAGTGTCGCCTTGTTAAGTGCTGCAGCAAGCTGCCCGCTCCCGTTTGCCGGGTTGGAGGCGCTAGTGTCCAGGGGGTCGGCCGGGACCACGGCGGATGGGATGGGCGTGATCGAACCGGCGCAGGGTGGTACCGGGTTTGAGTTATCCGACTGGGACGGTGTGAGCGTGGCGGCGCCCGTAGCTTCAAGGGCGGCGGCTTGGGCATCGGACTTGTTTGCCATTATGAGTTTCAGCATGTCCTCATCGATGCCTTGTGCGCGCGCGAATTCGAGCAGGCCTGCTTCGCCGGCGGAGTGGGTGGCCGCAGTAATGATTTTGACGCGCGAACCCAGCGTATAGCTGTGCAGCACGGGAGACGGCAATTTTTTGCCGCCCCAAGCGGCAATATCGCGGCCTCTGGCGGATGAACTTACCCCTCGGATCACCTGGCTAAAGTCTTTCCCGGGAGCGATTTTGGGCTCTGCACGAGGTGCGGTAATCCCTTGTTTATCGCTTATAGATTGCTGATTAAAAACAGAAAAACTATTTACTGGGGAATTGGACATAAGTGGATTGGATGGTTTTGATGTTGTGGGTACAGGGACTTCTTAGCAATAAACGTGACAGGCTTGCAGCGACCTTGGCGACGGCTCAAATGGCTTTGTGACAGACGCGGTGTTGTAAAGATGGCACGTCGATTGCTTATATGTCCGTATCAGTCGGTATGAGTTTTAAATAATCTGATATTTAACAAGCAGTTAAAAAGGTTCACTGTCAAAAACATGTCAGCTATCGCATTCACACAATTGCGTCAGAGTTTTAGCAACGTCAAGTTAGCCGAGTTGGGTATTCCGGCGCTGGTATTGATGATCATGGCCATGCTGGTCGTACCCATGCCGCCAGTGGTGCTGGACGTGCTGTTCACGTTTAACCTGCTGGCCGGGATGATCATCATTCTGGTCGCCATCAGCACGACGCGACCGCTTGAGTTTTCATCCTTCCCGGCGGTGCTGCTGCTGACGACTACGCTGCGTCTTGCGCTGAACGTGGCGTCGACCCGGGTGGTGCTTGTGGAAGGGCACAAGGGCCCGGAGTCGGCTGGTAAGGTGATCCAGGCCTTTGGTGAATTTGTCATCCACGGCAACTACCTCGTTGGTTTTATTATTTTCGCGATCTTGATGATTATCAACTTCATCGTGATCACCAAAGGCGCGGGCAGGGTGTCGGAGGTTATTGCGCGTTTCACACTCGATGCCATGCCGGGCAAGCAGATGGCAATTGATGCCGACCTCAATTCCGGGGTGATCAATCAAGAAACGGCCAAGAAGCGCCGTGAAGAGATCACCCAAGAGGCCGAGTTTTTTGGCGCCATGGATGGCGCATCCAAATTTGTCCGCGGTGACGCCATTGCCGGACTGATGATTCTGGCAATTAATATACTGGGCGGTCTGGCCATAGGCATAGGCATGCACAACCTCTCGGTGGGGGACGCGTTGCGCATTTACACCCTGCTGACCATAGGTGACGGCCTGGTTGCGCAAATTCCCGCGATGTTCCTGTCCCTTGCCACCGCGATCATTGTGACCCGGGTTACGACCGCGCAGTCCATGACCGAGCAGGCAACGACGCAGTTAGGCAAACCGGCGCCCTTGTTCATTTCCGCGATTATTTTGACCTTGATGGGCTTGGTTCCTGGCATGCCGCATGCCGTGTTTCTTGCGCTGGGCGCCATTACGGCTGGAATCGGTTACATGGTATTGCGGCGCGATGCGAATACCGCACCGCAGGTCTCTTCGCAGGCTCTTGCGCCGCTGGCCCCGCCCAAGGAACTCGATTGGAGCGATGTCGAACAAGTCGATCTTATCGGTCTTGAAATCGGCTACGGCCTGATCCCCCTGGTCAACCCGGAAACGGGTGGGCAATTGATGTCCAGGGTAAAGGGCGTGCGCAAAAAACTGTCCGCCGAACTGGGTTTCCTGGTGCCGCCGGTGCGTATTCGCGACGCGCTCAACCTTGATCCGGAGGCCTATAACATTGTGCTAAAGGGGGTGGTCAGGGGCACCGGTCAGGTTAAGGTCGGGTGCGAACTTGCCATTAACCCCGGCCAGGTCTACGGTAAGTTGGAGGGCGTCCCGACCCGCGAGGCAGCGTTCGGCTTGGAGGCGGTCTGGATTGAGCCGGCGCAGAAAGATTACGCGCGGACCATGGGCTATACCGTTGTCGATGCGAGCACGGCGATTGCGACGCATGTCAACAAGGTCTTGCGGGAAAATGCGGCCGAATGCATGAGCCATGACGAGACGCAGCAGTTGATTGACAAACTTGCGGCGCGGGCCCCCAAACTGGTGGAGGATCTCGTGCCGGCGAAACTCTCGCTGGGGGTAATCACGCGGGTCTTGCAGAATCTGCTTGTCGAGTCGGTTTCCATCCGTGACATGCGCAGCATCTTTGAGGCCTTGTCCGAGGAGAGCGCGCGCAGCCAGGATCCGGATCAGCTGACTGCCCTGGTCAGACCCAAGTTGGGAAGAATGATTGTTCAGGGACTCGCGAGTCCGGGTGACAACCTTTCTGTCATGACACTGGACCCGGAGTTGGAAAAAATGCTCCACAACGCAGCGAGTCAGAGTGCGGGTGGGCAGGGCGTGTTGCTCGAGCCGGCCCTGGCTGAGAGCCTTTTCAGTTCTTTGCGCAGCAGTGCGGCCAAGGTTCAGGATCAGGGCCACGCGGCGGTGTTGGTTGTCTCCCCGGCGATCCGTCCATGGCTGGCCAAGATGGTGCGTTACCGAGTCAACGATCTCGTGGTGTTGTCCTATAGCGAAATACCGGACGACCAGGACGTGAAAGTTATTTTTACCGTTGAAATTGAACCCAAGCATTAATCGAGGAAAATCATGGAACTGAAACGCGTTCTGGCACGTGATAGCCGTACCGCTACGGCCAAGGCAATAGAGTTGTATGGCAAGGAAGCGCTGATCATCTCGAATGAGCGGGTCAACGGCAAGGTCGAGGTAATCGTGGCTGTCGACGTGACTGCCAGTGATCGCGAGCAGTTTGACGGCCCGGATTTGGCGGACACCGCGGATGAGTCCTCCCGCGCAGTTCAGAAGCCTGCGGCCTTGCATGAGGTGCCGGCTGGTCCCGCACGCTTTGGCGCTCTGTTACATGAAAATATGGAACAGGTTCGTAAGTCGGTGCAGGTGCCCGATGACGCCGGGTTGCGTGCCAGTGATTCATTTGATCGGCGGGAGTTGGACCGGGCGAAGGATCTGGTTGAGATGGTTCGCGGTGAGTTGGCCGAGATGCGGCGTGAATTCCGAATCGCGCAGCAAGTTGGGCAATGGCAAACGAACTCCGGCGTTCGTGAAGAGGTGAAGCCCCTGGCTGACGCTTTGTTCGAAGCGGGTGTCCCGGTTTCATTGCGCAGTCTCCTGCTCGATGAGGTAAGGGAGCGGGACAGCCTGACTGCGGCGCTCGGGGCGATAGAGACCCTGTTGCGGCATACGGTCAGGCGGGAGCGTAAGGCCGAGCCCCTGAGCGGGATCCAGGTGATCGCCGGTCCTTCCGGGGCGGGCAAATCGATGATGGTTGGACGTCTCGCCGTGGCCCACGCCAGGACAAACGGCTGCCAACCCGAAGACGTGGCGATTGTGAGTTTTCGCGACCAGCGCCCCGGCGCCTGGAACCAGATTCAATTATTGAGTGCGCAGGCCGGTGTTGATTGTTATCGGGCGAGTAGCGAGTCGATGCTGCGGGAGGTGTTAGCGGAGCTCTCCGGGCGGCGCCTGGTGCTGGTTGACACGGCGGGTGGTCAGGAATTCGATCATCTCGCAGCGATTATGAAAATTGCGCCCGACGCGGGCATGCACTTGGTGCTGCCGGCTGAAGCATCGGCAGCGACGTTCAAACGGTTTCTCGACCAGCCGGGGCTGAATTGGAAAAGCCTGATGCTGAGCAAACTCGATGAGGCAAGTCATCCGTGGCCCCTGGTGCAGGCGCTCTGCGAGAAAGCGATCCCAATTTCGTTTGCCAGTCGCGCACCGGGTTTGGACAGTCTGGTCGAGGGGGGGGATACCGATTCGCTGGTTAGCATGGTTTTGGACGGCATTCGTTCGCACCTTACCGTGGAAGCCTTGCCCGGTGCGGGCATTGGCAAAGATTTCTCGCCAAATGTCTGGCGCGCGAACAACAGAGCAGTAAAATGACCGCGACGTCGGCTATTTGAAAGGCCAGACTGGGGCCGCTTTAGTCGCGCACGTGGTGCTGATATAAAAATCCTATTAAGGTTTGTTAATGTCGCAAAAATCAACTCAGGTTATCGGCGTCGCGAGCGGCAAGGGCGGTGTGGGGAAAACTTCGATAGCATCCAACCTTGCCGTCAGTTTGGTGATGCGGGGACATAAGGTTATGCTTTTTGACGCCGACCTTGGCCTTGCAAACGCACAGTTGGCTTTTGGATGCGCCGCGGAGTTCAACTTCAGCCATGTGCTGTCCGGGGAAAAGACGCTGGCAGAAATAATTGTCACGACGCGACAGGG
>CAMDRY010000238.1 GCA_945906975.1 Bordetella parapertussis
ACCCAGATCGGCCAGATAACGCCCGATGGCGCCGTAACCCATCACACCCAGGGTGGCGCCCTTCAACTGCCCTCCCATGGGCGCGACCGGAACCGTGCCCGCGCGATACGACATCGTCATCGCGCTGATGTGACGGCCCAAATCGATCATTGCACCGATCGACCACTCGGCGACCGCGGCGATGAAGCCGGCGCTCGCCTGCGTCACCAGGATGCCTGCGGCGCTGGCCGCCGCCACATCGACGTTGCGAATGTCTATGGCACAGCGCGAAAACGCCACGAGGTCCGGGCTGCCGGCAAACAGCGTCGCCTCGCCCGGGGTCTGGCGGTAGGACACGATGAGTTCGCAGCCCTTCGCCGCAGCTATGAGTTCGGGCGTGGTGAGTTCGCGCCCCGCGGTGTTGAGCCGCACCTCGCAGACCGCGCGCAGCCCGGCGAGCGCGCGCTCACCATAGTAGTTGGCGAGAGCCTCGGGCGGGTGGGTGAGGAATATGCGCGGCATGGAGGTTTGCTCTCGGTTATGAAAAAAAATGAGACATCATGCGACGGCCCCCTCTCCCCCGGCCCCTCTCCCGCTAGCTGCGAGGGGAGGTATGTGAGCCGCTGCGCGGCTAACTGATAACCGAGTGCGGTGTCGCGCTCATGTTGGTGACGACGATCTTTTCACGGAAAAGCAACTCGCCATTGCGCGGGCCGATTTCGTTTTTCCAGACCGGGTCTTCATACACTGCCTTGTAGGTGCGTTCCTTGTCGGCCTCATCGGCGAAGCGGCGTATCCAGATATACACGTCCGGATCATCGTTCGACACAAAGCTGCCGACCACGACCACACCCTTGGAAACCTGGAAGGGAATGACTTTTTCTTCGGCCCACTTGACCCACTGGTCGCGCATGCCCGGCTTACAGGTGTAGGTTCTCAATTCAAACAGCATGGTGTTCTCCCTTTGTTATGGATTAGCTCAGCCCTTGATTTCAGACTCCGCTTTTAGTCCTTGATACCGGGCATGTCAAAGTTAAGCGCCTTGAGGTCCGCAAACAAACCCGCAAGTTGCACCTGGGTGTTTTCGATCAGAGGGGGCCGCACCGTGCTCCATTCCGGATCATCCGAAAACTTCGCGACAATGGCCTTGAGGGCCGGAATCATCGGCACCTTTTGCACCGCCATGCGCGTGGCGGTGATGCCCGCCTGCAGCTTGTCGGCCTCAGCGGACTGCCAGTTGCGCCAGACCTTGTCGATGGCTGCCGGGTTGACGTTGCCGGTGGCGGTGATGCAGCCGGCGCCGCCATGGCGCATGTTGTCCAGGAGGAAGGTCTCGCTGCCGGCAAACACGTCAAAGCCGGACGTGGCGAAGGCATCGAGCACCGCCTTGGTGTTGTTCCAGTCGCCCGAGGAATCCTTGATACCGGCGATGCTTTTCGGATGCGCCTTGAGCAGGCGCTCGATCAAACCGAGCGAGATGGGCACGCTGGACACCGGCGGGATGTGATAGAGGTACAACTGCAGGCGCTCGTCGGCGACGCGCTGCACGACCTCGGAGAAATTGCGGAACAGGCCCTCATCCGAAACGCCCTTGTAATAGAACGGCGGCAGCATCAGCACGCCGGCGCAACCGAGCTTCACGGCGTGTGCGGTGAGTACGACCGAGTCGGACAAGGCCGAGCAGCCGGTGCCTGGCATCAGCTTGGACGCGGGCACGCCGGCCTCGACCAGCGCCTCGAGCAGCATCACGCGCTCATCCACCGACAGTGAATTGGCCTCGCTGTTGGTGCCAAACACGGCAAGGCCGGAGCAGCCGTGTGAGAGCAGCCATTTGCAATGGCGCACAAAGCGATCGGCGTCGGGCGCGAGATCGCGGGTGAACGGGGTGACGACGGGCGAGAGAACGCCCTTTATGCGCTGGTTCATGCTGGCTGCTCCTGTTGCGGAAAATCGAAAAGCGCGGCGGCGCGGCCGGTGCGCTCAGTCCTTGCGTTGCAGAAAATCAAAATCGCAGCCGTCCTCGGCCTGCAGCACGCTGCGCTGGTAGAGCTGCGCATAGCCGCGCTGCGGCTGCGGTTGCACGTTGGTCAGTGCGGCGCGACGTTTGGCCAGCTCCTTCTCATCGACCAGCAGGTCGAGACGGCGGTCTTTTACCGACAGCTTGATGCGATCGCCATTTTTGACCAGGGCAAGCGGCCCGCCCACCGCCGACTCGGGCGAGATGTGCAGCACAATGGTGCCATAAGCCGTACCACTCATGCGTGCATCCGACATGCGCACCATGTCCTTGACGCCGGCGCGGGCCAGCTTTAGCGGAATGGGCAGGTAGCCGGCTTCTGGCATGGCATAAGCGCTCTTGGGGCCGGCGTTTTGCAACACCAGAAAATCGTCCGCCGTCACATCAAGATCGGACGAGTCGATGCGCGCGGCAAGGTCATCGAGCGATTCAAACACCACGGCACGGCCCTCTTTTTCAAACAACTTCGGATCGGCGGCCGAACGCTTGATGATGGCGCCGTTGGGCGCAAGAGAACCGAACAGTGCGGCCAAGCCGCCCTGCGGCTGGTAGGGGTTGTCAAGGCTGCGCACCACGGCACGATCAACCCATATTTCGGGCGAAAGGCGCTCACCCATGGTGTCGCCGGTGATGGTCATGCAGTCAAGGTGCAGCAGCGGCTTCAATTCGCGCAGCACGGCGCCGATGCCGCCCGCCGCATGCAGGTCGGACATGTAATACGGCCCGGTGGGCTTGAGATCGACCAGCACCGGCGTGGTGTCGGACAATTCGTTGAGACGCGCGAGTGAAACCTTGATTCCCAGCCGGCCGGCAATGGCGGTGAGATGAATGAGCGCATTGGTGGAGCCACCGATGGCGAGCAGCACGCGCAACGCATTTTCGACTGATTTTTCGGTGATTATTTTGCTCGGCCGCAGATCCGTTCCTATCATCGCGACCGCCTGCCGCCCGCTCGCCTCGGCGGCGCGGATGCGGTCCGAGTGCACCGCCGGGATCGCCGCCGTGCCCGGCAGCGTCATGCCCAGCGCCTCGGCTATCGAGGCCATGGTGCTGGCCGTGCCCATGACGGCACAGGAGCCGGCGGTGGTGGCGAGGTTGCCCTCAATTTCGCTGATCTCGCCGGCACTGACTTCACCACCGCGAAACTTGGCCCAGAATCGGCGGCAGTCGGTGCAGGCGCCAAGACGCTCGCCGTGATAAGACATGGGCATCATCGGCCCGCCTATGAGCTGCACCGAAGGAATGTCGGCCGAAGCGGCCCCCATCAGTTGCGCCGGGACGGTCTTGTCGCAACCACCCAACAGCACCACCGCGTCCATCGGTTGCGCGCGCACCATTTCCTCGACGTCCATGGACATCAGGTTGCGAAACATCATGCTGGTCGGGGACAGGAACACCTCGCCAAGCGAAATGGTCGGGAAGTCCAGCGGCAAGCCGCCGGCGGCAAGCACGCCGCGCTTGACCGCCTCGACCAGCTCGGGGAAATGGCGGTGACAATTATTAAAGCCGCTGGTCGTCTGCGCAATCCCCACCACCGGCCGCGCCAGCATCTCGTTCGAGTAGCCCATGGACTTGGCGAAGGAGCGGCGCAGGTACAGCGAAAAATCGGCGTCACCGTAATTGGTCAGGCCACGGGCTAGTCCGTGCTTGGGCTTGGTCATGACTTGGGGCGCGCAAGGCGCGTGAGACGGGCAGGGGCTGAATCATAACAATTGCCGGCCGATTCCGTACCCTGCACCGCCGCAAAGGCGATCGCCGAACAACGGCGCAAGAGCGTGCGCCTCCGGTGTGAGCGAGAAAGCCGGCGCGTTTTCCGCGCCTGGCGTCGGGAGTTGACGGCCTTGCCACCGCGCCACTCTTTCCGCTGCTCCACCGGGGCCTCAGGCGCCCAGCGGATAGTCCTTCATCCAGGCTTTGCGCCCGCCCTTGTAATGCAGGATCAGCGCCTCGTCGGGCCAGTCGCGCGCATGTTCCGGCGCGTAATTGAGCCTCCCCTCGGCCAGTTCGAACACGGCGTAATAGTTGCGGTCGGCCACGGCCTTGAGCGCCATCTAGTCGCCGTACCAGGGGTGAAAATTCGGATGCATGTCCGTGCACGCCTTGAGGCAGTCAACCCAGAAATCCTGCGTGCGCGAGAACATCACACCGGCGTTATACGGCATGTAGTCGATGAGGTTGCCCGAGGAAAAATGCCGCCGGAAGGGGTCGTCCGCGGCCACCGTGAGTTCGCCGTAGCGCCGCGTCAGCGCCACATCGAATGGCAGCCCGAACACCTCGCCCAAATCGCGCCGCACGATGATGTCGGTATCGAGGAACACCGCCTCGTGGTGCTCGAAATGCGCAAGATGATCGAGGCGCGCGACCATCAGGACTTCGTTGGACACCGGCCGGCGTATCAGGGTATCAATGCCGGCGACGGCAGGTGTGCGCTCGTCGGTGAACTGCACAATGCGCGCCTGCGGCATGGCAAGGCGGACCGAACGCACCATGATCTGTGGCAGCGCGGCGTCCTCGCCGATATGCATGAAGCAAACGTCCATCGCCTGCGCGCGTCAGGTGGCGTGACTCAAACCGCCGGCTGCGGGCCGCGGATAGCGGTTTCGCGGCGCATGAACTTGCCATTCGGCTGCGGATCGCGATGCTCCACCAGCCCTTCCCAGCGCAGACCCGGGTAACCCGCGGCGACGTCATCGAACAGCCGTTGCCACCACGCGCCGTCACGCACCGTCGCGTGCGCGTTTTCGCCGTTGGGCAGGTGCTTTGTCGCCGGGTAGACAGCGATGGAGACAAACACAAACCGCCGCGCATACGCAAACAGCTCGCCGACAATCCACGGCAGGTCCGGCTCCGGGCAATACTCCAGCACATCGGTGCAGATCACGCCGTCGAACTGCCCCGCAGGAAGCGTGCTGTAGGGCTGGTATCCGGGGTCATAGCAGTAGATCAAATCGACGTCCCAGTAATCCTGAACGCAGGCAAAGGTCCCCGCACCCTCGACTTTCAACGGCGCCGGGCGGTATTGCAGCCCCTTGCCGCAACCGTAGTCGAGAATACTCTTGGCCGAGGTCGCCTCAATCAAACCCGTGATCGAACGCACCTGCGGCAGCAGGCTTTTCCCCGGGAAGGTCTGGGAGGCCGGCAGGCCGGAGGCGACTTCTCCTGCGACATGCATGCTGCGGTATTGGGCCAGCAGTTCGGTGTAACGCGGACTTGGATTTTCGCGGCTGAATACGGGAAGCATGGATCGTGTCCGGGTCAGCTTAAAAGCGCCAGCTTACCCCAGCAATACAGCGAGGGAGGCCTCAATCTGCTCCGGCTCGATGCGATAGTCGAAATTGTGCGGCAATTTGGCGGGCTCAGGAACCGGGACACCGGTGAGGCGCTCATAGCGCTGCCCGAGCTGCCCCGCGAGAAGGCGGATGAACTCCGCGCCGCGCTCGAAGTTGTGCAATTCAAGATAGCGCGCATCGGTCGGGGCAAACACGATATTGGACAAGCCCGAGCCGGTGCCGCCGACCACCACCTGCGCGCGCGAAAAAGCGGCGACCTGTTCGGCGAACGACATGCGCCCGGCAAGCACGGTGCGAAAACCATGACGCGAAAGCA
>CAMDRY010000239.1 GCA_945906975.1 Bordetella parapertussis
ACTCGCCGCCGAAGTCCATCGCGTGTTTGGGTTGGCAGAGATGACGGAGCTGCTGGCGAGGCAGGGAGCCGAAACCAACACCCTGGGGCCAGATGGGCTGAGGAAATACATTTCGGCCGAATTCGAGCGCTACCGCGGGGTGGTCCGGGGGATCGGACTCAAAAACTGAGTCCAGGCGCCCAAGGTGGCCGATTCTGTGGTCGAGTTATCAGGTGAAAGACCCGAAAGACAAACGCTGCAGGGACTACCTCGAGGGGCGCCGGTTGTTTCTCGTGCACCGACGGCAACGACGAGGGGCCTGTCGACAGCAATCCCTATCGATCATCCAAAAACGATTTGCCGGTTCATCATCGGCGGCGATGATTCGGGGACGCCGCCATTCTCGAACGGTGCCCTGCAAATGTGGGAAAACTATGCGGAGTCGGTGCCAATCCGTGGCACGGCCTGCTGCCGATCATGCAGCAGGCAGAAGAGTTCAATCAGGCGATCAGGAGCTTCCTGGCCGGGAAGTCGCGGAGCCGCGACAAAGGACCAATAGGACGAGGAGATACCATGAAGATTGTTGCGTGTTACATGGCCGCGATAGCCGTCGCGCTGTCGTTTCCTGCTGGCAGTGGTGCGCAGGAAGTGACGCAGTTTCCCGCGAAGCCAGTGAAGTTAATCGTCCCCTTGGCCGCGGGTGGCGGAGTGGACGTGCTCGCGCGCATGCTTGCCGAGGGACTGCGTGTGCGATGGGGACAGACCGTGCTTGTGGAGAACCGAGCAGGCGCGGGAGGTAACATCGGCGCAGAAGCGGTGTACAGGGCTGATCCGGACGGGCACACTTTGCTGTTTACTCTCGGAAGCGTATTCACCCTTAATAAGGCGATCTACGGAAAACTGAATTTCGAGCCGGACAACTTCGTGCCAATATCGGTGGTCGTGACCAACTACAGCGTCCTGCTTGTACATCCGAGTGTCCCTGCGGAAAACGTTCGGCAGCTCATCAACCGTGCCAAGACCGTGCCCGCCGCCTTCCACTACGCTTCCCCAGGAGTCGGCACGGGTTCGCATCTGTCTGCGGAGCTGTTCAAGTACATGGCCGGGATCGAGATGGTGCATATACCGTACAAGGGCAGCGCGCCCGCCTTCGCGGATGTGGTGGCCGGCCGTGTTCCGGTCTTCTTCGGCGAGTTGGGCGGAGCGCTGCCGCACATTCGTGCGGGCAAACTGCGGGCACTCGCGGTGACAAGCGAAAAGCGGCATCTTTCCCTGTCAGACGTGCCAACGGTGGCCGAAACCCTGCGCGGCTTCCTGTCCACGCCCTGGAATGGGCTCGCGGCGCCGCCAAAAACACCACTGACGATCGCCCGGCAGATCTCCACCACCGTAGCGGACGTCCTCAGACAGCCGGACTTCGCCGAGCGCCTTGTCAAGCGCGATCTCGAGCCTGTCGGCAGCACGCCAGAGGAGATGGACAGGTTTATCAAGGAGGAGATCGAACGCTGGGGGCGGGTAGTTCGATCCGTGGGGATCAAAGTAGATTAACCCAGTTTTTTAGGGTCATTGATCAGAAACTAGGCTAGGGAGCAAAGCTCATGAAACATGGAAAAAAAGATTTTCATCTTGGCATGTACCTTTTAATTCTTGTCGCCATACTCCCGATCGCAATGTTTTCCGGTCGTGCCCCGGGGCAGGAAGCAACCGATTTCCCGAACAAGGCTGTCAGGATCATCGTTGCCCAAGCGCCCGGTGCCGGGGTGGACACGATCACGCGGATGGTCGCTGAGGAAATGCGCCGGACATGGAAGCAGCCGGTTCTTGTTGAAAACCGCGCGGGCGCCGGCGGCAGTATCGGAGCAGGATTTGTTGCCAAGGCGCCCAAGGATGGCCACACCTTGCTGGTGGTCTCGCTGACGATATACCTCAATTCCATTTTGGACGCGGACTTGCCCTACAATCCGATCAGAGATTTCGCGCCGATTGTTCAGTTCATCGACGTGCCGTTCGCGTTGGTGGCCAATTTGCGTGTCCCGTATAACACGGTCGCCGAACTGGTGAGCTATGCCAAGCGCAACCCAGGAAAGATCAATATAGGGTCTTTCGGCACAGCGCAGTCGAACCACATTGCTGCGGAATTGTTCAAATTCACCGTAGGCGCCGACCTCACGCATATACCCTACAAGGGCGGCGCACTGGCTGACGTGGCGTTGATGACCGGAGAGATCGATGTCATGTTCCAACCGGGAGCTTTGTCGCTGATCAGGTCGGGCAAGTTGAAGGCGATCGCGGTCACCACGGCAAAGCGTAGCGGACTGCTGCCCGAGGTGCCGACAATTGCGGAATCGGGCTATCCGGGATTCAATGTGTCGACTTGGACAGGTCTGGCAGCCCCGCTGGGAACGCCTCGCGAAGTCATGGCAAAAATTAGCCGCGAGACCAATCGCGCGTTCGCCGAAGTAAGTGTGCGCCAGAGAATGATCGATTCTTTTGGACAGGAACCCGTAGGCGGCACGCCGGAGCAATTTGATTCGGCAATTCGGGTAAGCATGAAGATCTGGGCAGACGTGGTGCGTCGCACCGGAGTCAAGTCCGAAATTTGAACGGTGCGGCTGCGCTTGTCGGGCCGGCGCGCAGCGCGCCTCAATCTTGACCAGGGCACCTCTTTTTTCCATTTAGTCAACTACTCCAGATGGGCCGGGAGGCGTCCATATAAGATGGAATGATAGGTGAAGCTGGTTCGATCCGTCGGCATCAAGCCTGACTGCACGACTCAGCGCGGCGCCAATCGTCGGCAACTAGTCGGTAAGCGGCGGAGCAACCCCTTCGGGCATCGGGATCTCGAACGCTACGATGATCATTGCAACCAGGCAGTAGTAACCCGCGATTGCCGTTAGCTCGATGACGGCTTCCGCGCCGATCTCGGCAGCAAGCACATCGTAGGTGTTGTCGCGAACGCGCTTTTGCTCCAGAAGCTCGACGACATAGTCATACGTAGCCTCTTCGTCTGGTCGAGCGAACTCGGGACGTCGCCGATGTTTTATGGCCTGGATCACGTCCGTGGACAGGCCGGCCTTCAGTGCCTGAGGCTCATGTGCCCGCCACTCGTACTGCGCGGTCCAGTGACGAGCGCAAACGAGGATGGCTAGCTCAGACAGGCGCCTTGGCACCGAAGTGCCATCGCGCAGCATGCCGCCAAGTTGCGCGGCGCGCTCGCACAACTCGGCATTTCTGAGCAGAATTCCATAGGGGCCACGCGTGGCGATGCGGTTGCCACGCGTAGCGCCGAGAGCCGAAGCAATGCGCAGTTGTTGCTCGGACAGGTCTTCGACTTTCAACTGAGGAACGCGTTGCATGGCCATTCTCCTAAAGTCATATCACTCCAAAATGCATTCGAGCTCGAGGTCCGTGAAACTGCTTCGCATCGGGCCTCAGTTGGGCACCTACCACCCTATCCAGTCGCACAGCGCGCGCCCCATTACCAATTCGAGGTCCCGCCCCTTCAGCCAGGCGAGCTCTTGAGTAAAGAGCGTCACCGCCTGATGGTAGCTGCACTTCGGGGGAGCGCCCTCCGAGCGCCAGTAGGTCAGGCGCGACAGGTCAGTACCCCAGAACATCCTGTGCGGACCGAAAGTGTCGTAGATCTCTCGCAGGTAGGGATGCATGCGCGGAAAGGGATATGGCTCGCTCGAGTAAGTCGCGACGCCCGAGGCCTTCACCGCCACGTTGGGAAAGCGCGCGAGCTTGAGCACCTCCGGTAGCCGGGCATAGGCTGCACCGTCCTTGCCGGCGTCGGCGAGCTGCGCGCCTGCGTGGTCCAGCACGAGCTTGAGGTCCGGGTGGCGACGGGCGATGCCCTCGAAGAGCGGGAAGTACCTGCCGACGTGCACCATCACCGGCAGTTCCGCGCGCTCGGCCGCAGGCCAGAACCACTCGGCGCTGCCGCCCTGCTCCCACAGCGCGCTATCGCGGTTGCCGAAGGTGAGCCGCACGCCCAGCATCCCGGGTTGCTCCCGCCAGTGCTCGAGGCTTTGAGGCCGCTCCATGTCGACCCGCCCCATTACCGCGAAGCGTCCCGGGTGCTCGCGCGCCGCCTCGAGCGCCGGCCCGTTCACGTTCGGATCCCAGGAGGGCGGCACGATGACCACGCGGTCGACCCCCGCCTCGTCCATTGTCGCGAGCAGCTCCGGCGCGAGGAACAGGTTCTGCCGGTGGCGGGCAGTCGCATTGCCGCCCGTCTGTAAATGCACCTGCGAGTCGACGATTAGCATGGTGGTTAGTCCAGTTGAATGCCCAAACCCTTGATGGTCGCGGCGAAGTTGTCGCGGGAGCGCTGGAGGCGGGCGGCGAGTTCGACGCCCTCCGCGGCAAACTCCTCCATCCCTATGGTGTAGAAGTACCTCTCGCGGAACTCCGCCTGGTCGCGTACCTTGCCCACGTCCGCGGCGATTCTTTCGATTGTTGCGCGTGGCGTTCCCGCAGGCACGTAAAACAAGTGCAGGCCGTCGCGCTGCAGGTCGTACCCGGCGGAGGCTAAGGTCGGCACGTCCGGAAATCGCCGCGAGACCTGTGGGCCGGTGTAGGCGAGCGCCTTGACTTGCCCTTGCGTGGCCGGCGGCACGTAGGAAGCGAGGCTGCCGAACACCAGATCGACTTCGCCCGCGATGAGCGCCCTCACCACCGCCGGCACCCCCTTATAGGGAACGTGCGTCAGCTCGATGCCAGCCGCTTTGGCGAAGGCCGCCACGTCCAAGTGGGAGGAGCTGCCCACGCCAAAGCTGCCGTAGTTCAGAATTCGCGGCTTGGCGCGGGCGAGTTCGACCAGCTCGCGCACGTTGCTGACGGGGAGCTTGTTCGACACCACCAGCACGCTGTGGGTGAGCATGATGCCCACCACCGGCGCGAAGGACTTGACCGGGTCGTAGGGGAGGTTGCGTCGCAGGAATTGGGCGGTATCCATCCCGATGCTGTTGGAGAAAAAAATCGTGTAGCCGTCCGGGGGCGCCTTGGACGCCGCCGTCGCGGCGATTACGTCGCCCGCCCCGATACGGTTCTCGACGACGACGGGCTGCCCCCATATCTTGAGAAGCTCGGGTGCCATCGCTCGCCCTATCTGGTCTTGCAAACCCCCGGGGGCCGCGCTCACGATGATGCGCACCGGCTTGTACGGGTAAGTCTGCGCCAGCGCGGCGCTGGTCGCAATGCAAGCCAGGAACGACGCGGCGGCTGCGCCCAGAGGCTTAAAGATGGTATTTATTGCGGCCTCCTCCCTCCGTGAATAACGGGTTTGAGTCTAGCTAGTTCCTATTGCCCAGTAAACCCCGGATCTGGCAGTTTGTCCCTACCAGATTGAACATAATCGGTAACAGTGCGCTTTTCAAAAGTCCAAAACATGGCCCATTGGAGAAATTTAGCTGCCGCCATACGTTCAGCTCGGGTGTCGGGTAGCCGGACGCGGTTGCCCGCGCCCAGCCCCCTCAGAACCGTGCATGGGCCTTTCGGTCCACACGGCTCAAGCCTCTACAAAGGCATCTTGCGACACCCGGCGACACTGCTACTTTGCGACATCGCCT
>CAMDRY010000240.1 GCA_945906975.1 Bordetella parapertussis
TCAATGTCTTGCCGACGAGCGCCATAGGGTCTGCCACTTACTTTAAGGGTTCAGTTAAGGGTTCAGTTGCCAATATGAAAGCCCGCGCATGGTAGCAGGGAAGCAGCCGCCGGCAAGGCGCCTAGCCGCGCTTGGTCGCTTCCGGCTTCAGGCTGACAGGCGTTAGTGACTGCGCCGGATCGAGCGCCATCGGTGATATTGGTGAAACGGGTGACATGGGTGCCACTGATGCCGGCGCCCCGTCATCAGCAGGCACCGCAGCCGGCTGCGGAACCGCGTCAACGATAAGCGGGTCTGGATCCGTGCCCTCCGCCTTCTTTTCCTCGAACAGAAACAGGCTTTTCGACTGGTTGAGCTTGCGCAGCAGCGCCTCCGGGATGGGATCCTCTATGCTGTAATCATCGATGTAGATATCGAGCTTGTCCATGGCCGCAAAACCAAAATGCGGATCATTGAACAGCTTTTTAAGCGCAGCGCGCTTGAGGGCCTCATCGACGCCAGGTTTGAGGAACTCGTGATACTCCGACGCAATACCTCGCAACGAATCCACCGGCGGCAACGGGACCACCGGCGCCGCTGCCGTCGGCGCACCGGCCTCGTTGCCTGCGCTGACGGGCTGGCTATCGCTTACAGGCAGTGAAGCCTGCGCCGCCGCCTCCGTCGCTGCAGTTTCCTGGGCGTCTTTGGCGGCGATCTTGCGGCTTGACCAGCGCGATAAAAACGGCGGTTCTTCGCGTTCTGTCATACTTTTTTTGTATCACCTCGATCACGCTTCGCCCCGAGAAACGATGGCGGACGGCTGCGCTTTTTCACCTCGGGTTTGTAATGCGCCACAACGTAAGCGGATAGCCAGTCGTGCAGTTGCGGCGGAAGGGGCACGCCGTCCACACGCTCTTGCGCGTCCATCATGCGTGCCGCCTCGTTATAACTGAGGGTCACACCTGAGGGTCGCGGTGGCCCGTCCTCCTGCCGCCAAACTACAAAGGCAAAAGCCTGTTCGGCGCTGATATTGAGGTAATACCCCTCCGCCTCGTCCCGATACAGCGCAATAACTAATCCGGGGTGCAACCACAATTCCTGCTTGTCGCTCGCTTTCAGGCATCGCGGTAGGGCCCCGGCCGGTTCTTCATCGGGCACCACGCCAACGGCTTCCCATTGTTCGGATTGCCAACGGTTGTCCAGCAGGGTTTTCTGCATGAGCACCGCCACAGCAAGACTTGGACGCTCCATCGGATGCTCTATACTAATAGGGTTTGCAAATAACCCTGACTAATCAGGGGCTATACGACTTAGCATACCCCAGCGCATGACCGACCGCATCATACCCATCACCGACGCACGCCGTGCCAAACCCCTGCCGCAAAGCACGGCGCCGGCTGCGAGAGTGCCTGACTCCGCCCTGTCTGACGCACGCGGACGACGCCTGCACGACCTGCGCATCTCGGTTACGGACCGCTGTAATTTTCGCTGCACCTATTGCATGCCAAAGGAAGTCTTCGACAAGGACTACGCCTACCTGCCCCATGCAGCGCTGCTGTCCTTTGAGGAAATCACGCGCATCGCGCGCGTTTTCGCCGACCAGGGGGTGCAGAAAATCCGCCTCACCGGCGGCGAACCACTGCTGCGCAAGAACATTGAAAAGCTGATCGAGATGCTCGCCGCAATTCCCGGCATCGACCTCACGCTGACCACTAATGGTTCCCTGCTGGCGAAAAAAGCCCGCTCACTGAAAAGCGCCGGCCTCAACCGTGTAACCGTCAGCCTCGACGCCATTGACGATGCCACCTTCAAGGCCATGAACGACGCCGACTATCCGGTAGCCGACGTGCTGGAGGGCATCGCTGCCGCCGCTGCCGCGGGCTTCTCGCCGATCAAGGTCAACATGGTGGTCAAGCGCGGCGCCAATGAGCACGCCATCTTGCCCATGGCGCACCACTTCAAGGGCAGCGGTCACATCCTGCGGTTTATAGAATTCATGGACGTCGGTGCGAGCAACGGCTGGCGCATGGACGATGTCATACCATCGGCCGAGGTGGTGGCGATGATCAATGCCGAGGCGCCGCTTGTGGTCGCCGATGCCAACTACAGCGGCGAAGTTGCCGAGCGCTGGCGCTACGCCGATGGCACGGGCGAGATCGGCGTGATTTCATCAGTCACCCAGGCTTTTTGCAGCACCTGCACGCGCTTGCGACTATCGACCGAAGGCATGGTCTACACCTGCCTGTTTGCCACCGATGGCTATGACCTTCGCGGCATGTTGCGTGGCGATGCCGACGACGCGGCGCTCAAGGATGCCATCAGCCGCATCTGGCGCGCCCGCAGCGACCGCTATTCGGAAATCCGCACCGCCGACACCGTGCGCGACAGCAAAATAGAAATGAGCTACATCGGCGGATGACAGCCTTCCTCAAACCGGTTATCACCCGCGCCTCCCGCCCCCTCACCTTCGAGGTCGAGGCGGTAAACGAGCGCGGCGAAACGACAACGACGCCCATCGCCGGCGAAAACCCGCTCACCCTGTATATCGACAAGCGCGAGATCGTCACGCTGATGACGCTGGGCCAGGCGCCCGAAGCCCTCGCCATAGGCTATTTGCGCAACCAGCGGCTGGTCGGCTCGATAGCCGACATTAAGGCGGTGCAGGTCGACTGGGAAACCGATTCGGTCGCGGTAACCACGCGCCAAGGCATCAAGGGTCTCGACGACAAAATGAAAAAGCGCACCGTCACGACCGGATGCGGCCAGGGCACGGTGTTTGGCGACTTGATGGAAGAAATCGACAGCATCAAGCTGCGCGATGACGTGACGCTATCGGAAGAAACCCTCTACAGCCTGCTCGAAGCGGTCCGCCAGCATGAAACGATCTACAAATCGGCCGGCGCCGTGCACGGCTGCGCCCTTGCGAGCAACACCCCCGCCGGTTCCAAGATCATCAGCTTTGTCGAGGACGTCGGCCGCCACAACGCGGTGGACGCCATTGCCGGTCGCATGTGGCTCGATGGCATAGATGGGTCGGACAAGATTTTTTACACCACCGGCAGACTTACCTCCGAAATGGTGATCAAGGCGGCACAAATGCAAATTCCCTTTCTGGTTTCGCGCTCCGGACTGACGCAAATGGGCTGGAATATCGCCGCGCGCATCGGCATCACCATGCTCGGGCGCGCCGTCAACAAGCATTACCTGCTGTTCACCGGCAAGCAGCGCTTCGTCAAGCCGGTTTCGCCCACCCTGCTGGCATGAGCTTGATCGGAAACCTCCTGCGCAGCACGTCGGCACGCCCCGCCGCGAAGGTCGACGCCGATGCCGAGGCCGCCGGCAAGGAAACCGCAGAACTGCGCCGGCTATACCTCGACATGCTGCAGCGAACCATCATCAACACCGTCTACGAAGACCCGGCGCAAACCTTTGGCACCACCTATCAACCGGAAGTGCGCGAGATAGGCTCCGACTGGCCGTCTGTGGCGCACAGCATGATAGGCAACCGGCGCATGAGCAACCTGCGCCGCGCCTGCGAGGACGTGATCGCCGAACGCATCCCGGGCGACTTCATCGAGACCGGCGTGTGGCGTGGCGGAGCCTGCATCCTGATGCGCGCCGTACTCAAGGCCTGGAACATCACCGACCGCTGCGTTTGGGTCGCCGACTCCTTCGAGGGCCTGCCCCCGCCCACACCAGACAAATACCCGGCAGACCGCGGCGACAATTCCTTCGAATATCGCGAACTCGCGGTTTCAATCAAGCAGGTACGGGAGAACTTCGCCAAATACGATTTACTCGACGGGCAGGTGCGTTTTTTAAAGGGCTGGTTCAAGGACACCCTGCCATCGGCGCCCATAGAACGCCTCGCCATACTGCGCTTGGATGGCGACCTGTACGAATCAACCATGGATGCACTCAATGCGCTGTATCACAAGGTGTCGCCCGGTGGCTTTGTCATCGTCGATGATTTCATCCTGCCCAAGTGCCGCGCCGCCATCGCCGATTTTCGCAGGGCCAGGGGCATTAGCGAAGACATCATCGACATCGACGGCGCCGGCGTGTACTGGCGCAAACTGAAATGATCGCGTCCGACCACCTCAACCAGATCACCGGCATGATCCTCGCAGGCGGCCAGGGTCGGCGTAGGGGCGGCGTCGACAAAGGCCTCAAGAGCTTCCGTGGCAAGCGCCTCGTCGATCATGCCTTCGAGCGACTGACGCCGCAGGTGGCGGGCGTAATCATCAATGCCAACCAGAACCTGAGCGCCTACCGCGAACTCGGCGTGCGTGTGGTCAGCGACGCCATTGAAGGCTACGCCGGCCCGCTCGCGGGGCTGCATGCGGGCCTGTCGGTGTCCAAGCGCCCTTACCTCGCCACGGTGCCCTGCGACTCACCCTTCCTGCCCGCCGACCTGGTCGCCCGCCTTTACAGTCATATTGATGATGCCGGTGCCGAGATCGCGGTGGCCAAAACCGGAGACCAGGCGCATCCGGTCTTTTGCCTGGTGCGGCGCGGCGTACTCGACCATCTCACCGACTTTCTCAAGGGTGGTGGCCGCAAGATCGACGCCTGGTATTCGACCCTGTTCGTTGTGGAAGTCGCCTTCGACGACCAGCCGGACGCCTTCTCCAACATCAACACACTCGAAGAATTACAGGCACACGAGAAAAAGCCGGCATGAGCACGCTACAGCACCTTATCAGCTGCATGGACGACTACGATCCAAACGCCTTGCACGTGGACAAGGCGCGCGAGGTCATCCGCTCATTTCTCGTACCGATACGCGAAGCCGAGCGCCTGCCGGTACGCCTGGCCCTGGGCCGCATCCTCGCCGAGGACATTGTCTCGACCATGAACGTGCCCGCGCACGACAACTCGGCCATGGATGGCTATGCCGTACGACACGCCGATCTGGCCACCGATGCACCAACCTTGCTCAAGGTCATCGGCACCTCGCTCGCCGGCAAGGCGTTTGGCGGCGCGCCGGCAAAAGGTGAATGCGTGCGTGTCATGACCGGTGCCGTCATGCCCGCCGGTTGCGACACCGTGGTAATCCAGGAAATCGTTAAGGCCGATGGTGATATTGCGCTCATTCCGCCCGGCCAGAAACAAGGCCAGAACCGCCGCTTTGCCGGTGAAGACCTCACCCTGGGAAATGTCGTACTCAAATCCGGCCAACCGATACGCCCGGCCGAGCTCGGACTCATCGCCTCGCTGGGCATAGGCGAAGTCACGGTCCGGCGTCGCCTGCGCGTAGCGTTTTTCTCCACCGGCGACGAACTCGTCTCGGTCGGCACGCCGCTAAAGGAAGGTCAAGTCTACGACAGTAATCGCTACACGCTGTGGGGCATGCTGGCGCGGCTTGACGTCGAAATAATCGACCTCGGTGTGGTGCCCGATGATCCGCACAGTCTCGAGTACGCATTCAATGACGCCGCCGCCAAGGCCGATGTTGTCATCACCTCCGGCGGCGTTTCTGTGGGCGAAGCCGACTTCACGCGCAAGCTGCTCGGCGAGAGGGGCGAAGTGCTGTTTTGGAAAATCGCCATGAAACCGGGACG
>CAMDRY010000241.1 GCA_945906975.1 Bordetella parapertussis
CAGCAGGGGCCGAGTGAGGCTTCAAGTGTCAAGTGTCAAGCGACACGCGATCGTTCTTCTTTTAATCCCTGGCAATGCCCTCCCACAGACCGCTTCAACAAGAGGATGAAAATGAATAAAACCGCGAAAGGACCGGTAGCGCTGATCACCGTACTGGCCGCCACGGTGGTGTTTTGCGTGGCAGGCTGGGTGGGCTACGAGAGCGGCCTGGTGCAGTTCGGCCAGCCGGGTGCCGTTCCGGCGCAGCCGGCGGCGGCCGTGCCGCAAACCAGCGAGGCGAGCATCACGCTCGTTTGCGAAGCCACCCACTCCATGCCGGTGAACGGTTTCGACGCCCCACCACGCGTGCAGACCAAAACCATCATCGTAGGCCTGGAATTTGAAGCCAAAACCGGCTGGTATCAGGGTGACCTTGTGCTCTCCGAGGCAAGAAAAGGCTCATTGACCCAAAAGGACGGAAAAATCCTGGTTACTCGGCCCGCTATGTTCGAGCGTTTCGGCACCATGGTCACGGGGGAACAATTCACCGTCGTTCGCGCCACCGGTGAGTTCCAGCAGACCCTTTTCCTCAAAGGGGACAGAAGCTTTGACCTGATCAAGGGCTACTGCGGCCGCCTCATCAAGGCCCCTCTCTAGAGAGCCTGTCGGACTTAGCCCCTTTCGGTCAAATTCGGTCAAAAAGTGACAAAAGTGACTATTGTTTCACTGTGAACTTACCCGGGAAACCTTCCCAAAGGCACGAGGATTGCCCCCATGCGTCACGTTAAACGCAGGCAAAACCAAACCGGATTACGGAAACTGGTCGTGCGCCCCGCCGATTCAATCAATCGTCAGAAGCTTCCCTTAAGTCCGACAGGCTGCTAGGGATGTACTTCCAGGGCCAGCTTTTCCAGCTGGCGTTGCGCTGCGCTCATGTCTGAAGCGTTCATACGAACGGCGACGATGTCGCGATTCCTTAGCGCCGTATTGCGAAGATTCCCGGACCAATTGGAATAGCCGGCCGCCGCCAAGGTCGACCACACATAGGATTGAACAAAATCCTGGGGCACGCCCCTGCCATGCGCGTAGAGCACGGCCAGGTTGCCCTGTGCATAGGGATTTGAGCGAATAGCCGCCTTGCGATACCAGTGCGACGCAGTGTCGTAGTTTTGAACCACGCCCACCCCCAGCTCATACATCCGCCCAAGATTAAATTGTGCCGTTGCGTTGCCGTTCTGCGCTAGCCCGCCCCAAATTCTTTCGGCTTCGGAATAATTTCCCCGGTCAAACGCCCGCAGTCCGTCTTCGGGGGTTTCATCGAAACCGCAACCGAACATGCCCGCCGCAAAAGCGCAAATTACCGCGATCGTGCGCCACCTTGCCGCATACGCGCGATACGACAAGCGCAGCGAAAAAACCATGCGCTTTGTCATTGGCACGTGCACGCCACGCCCCGGCAGTTCAGCCGACACAACCAGCCTCGATCCAATGCAGACGCCCCGGCCGTATCATCCAGGGCAAGAGCAAGCGCGCGCCGGATGAGGGCAGCACCCGGGTCGTCAAATGATCACGCCACTCCCCGGCGGCGCTTACCCGTTTCGCCAAGGGCATGGCCTCTTCGGTTGCATCAAGAATAAAAGCTTGGGGCACCGGCCTATTCGCCGCCCAGAGCCCCGATAGCCGGTCATGAAAAGACGCCCACTGACGTCCCTTGAGCCGCCGGCCGAGCGCTTCAATTTCGGCTTCAGCAAGCCCCGCTTCTGGCCTGTGCAAAGCATGCTGACCGAGCATGTTGCAAAACAGCAGGGCATGACCCGGAAAGGCTTCGAGCAGACGCTCCAAGGCCATAAATATGTCGGCCCTTTCCCAGGAGACCTTCACGCCGCTTGAAGCTAGTGCCCGGCCGTGAACCAAACCGAACAGCGCGGGGGCCAGCGGATCCGTATCCACCGCATGAATGCTGGGAAAACGGCATAAAAAACTGTCCGGAAGGCACCAGCCTGCGCTGGGGCCCAACAGCAGCAGTCCTGTGCATCGGTGCTCCCACTGATTAAGCCACAAGGCAATGTTGCCGTTGAAATCGGCCCATTGCCGCCGTAGTCGCAAAGCGCGCAAATGCCAGACTACCCCTCCACTGGGACTGAAGCAGGCGGCAAGTTCTGAAAATAGAGTCTTTCCCATGTCACGGACACATCCATCATAACTGCCGGGACTGCGCAGCTACCCGTTGGCCGCAGCAGAGTGGGGTGGCGAATCCATATCGTCCGAATCGTCACCCTTTAGCTTGTTCAGCTTCTGGATAAGCGTCGTGCGCTGCAAATTGAGCAGTTGCGCGGTCCGCGATATGTTGCCACCCGCATGATTGAGCGCATGGGCAATGAGTTTTTTCTCGAAATCGGCCAGTTGCGCCTTGAGAAATACCCCCTCGTCGGGAAAATCCCGTCTGCCATTGGCTATCATGATGATCTCCTCGACCGAGTTGGCGGCCACGACAGGATAAGCGCTTCGGATCTCACTGAAGTCGCCGTCTTCGGTAACCAGAGTGGGCCCGACCACCCCCGCAAGTGTGGGCCGCATCGCATTCTCATCGGCTGGCTCTACCGCCTCGGGCGCCGTGTTGGCCGGTAGCAAGGCGTGCATTTTCTTTGGCAACATCTGCAGCGGTATGGAACGACAACTCAGGCGCTCTCCGGGGAAGAGCACCGCGAGGCGATGCACAAGATTGGAGAGCTCACGAATATTTCCGGGCCAGGAATATTGCTGCAAAACCGTTCGAAACTCAGCGTCAAAACTGACCGCCTTCGCGCCCGTAAGCGCATGTTTTTCGGCAAAATGTGCAATCAGATCCGGGATGTCCTCGATTCGATCACGCAGCGCGGGTACCGTGATGGGCAACACATTCAAGCGGTAAAAGAGGTCTTCCCGGAAACGCCCCTCCGCACACTCTTGCTCCAGATCGCGGTGCGTCGCGGCAATCACGCGCACGTCAACGCGCACCTGCTGGCTGGAACCGATAGGATCGACAACCCGCTCCTGCAGAACGCGCAGCAGCTTTGACTGCATGTCCAGCGACATATCGCCGATCTCGTCGAGGAAGAGCGTTCCCCCATTGGCCAGCTCAAAACGGCCCACACGGTCGGTGATCGCGCCCGAAAACGCCCCCTTGCGATAGCCAAAGAGCTCACTCTCAAGCAAGTCTCGCGGGATCGCCGCACAATTGAGCGGAACAAAAGGCCCTTTTGTCCTTTGCGACTGGCGGTGCAGCGCCTGCGCCACCAGCTCCTTGCCGGTGCCGCTCTCCCCGCTCACCAGCACTGTTGCCGCCGAAGTCGCGCACATTTCAATCAGCCGCAGCAGCGCCTTCGCGGCGCTTCCCTTGCCGATAATCCTGACGGGGCTATCCAATCGCCAGGCTCCGCGACAATTGCGTCATCACCATCATGGCAGCGTGCTACTCCACACCATGCTGCAAGGTTTTGTTAAGCGCAGTCCAGCCGGCGGCGGTGACAAACATTTCCCCCTGGTTAGACTGGTCCGCGCGGATGCCAAGAAACCCGCTTTGCATCAGCCAGCGCACCCGCTCGCCGACCTTGCTCGAGGAAATGCGCAAATCGGGGGCAAGCTGCGGCAGGGCATTGTGCGCCACCGGGTTGGCCTCAACGCTGCGCAGAATTTCCACCTCGATGAACGAGAGCAGGCTGGGGGCGCGATGCTCCCCGGATGGCTTTTCCGTACTCCCGGAAAAGAGCCGGCGAATAATCATCGTATAGCCGACGACAACAGAGAAAAGCCGGAGGAAATCAAGCAAGGCGAGCTTGGGGCTGCTCATCAGCGAGCTCGATAACAGAGTCAGGAACAAAGGGATGGTGATGGCGCAAACCACGCCTATCAGCAGCTCGCGCATCAGGCCGGAGTTCGGACGCCGCCCGCGGTCGCTAATAAAGAAATTGGCCAGGCCCGCCAACAGGCCGCCGAGCACGACCAGTGCGGAAAATACCGCCAGATACTCCAGCTCATTGACGTCCGCCAGACTAAGCGTGCTGCTGATCATTCCGCCTCCGTATAACAGGTAAAGTCAAACAGCCAGCACCGGTAGCAAAATGTGTTTTGCCCGAGCCATTTAGCCGCGTATTGTTATTGTAACGGAATAAGATTTGCACACTGACTCCGCCTTTGGGGACTGCCCACTTTGACTGCCGACCAAGACTGCCAACTTCAATGCTGCTATTGAAACCCAATCGAAACAGTTAAACCAACCTTTATTTGTTAAATTTCATTGAGCAAGCTGCAATCGCGGCCGCCGGCAAGGCGGTTCGCAATGAAACCAATGCGCCCCCCATCCCCGGCAGGGCAAACAGGCTGGGGCTAGCGCCGGTTGAACTGGGCAATCGCCGCCGCATCCATGGCGCGCAATTCCTTTTCCTGGCGAACACGCCGCACCCGCTCATCCTCACGCTCACAGAGCTTGATCATTTTCTTATGCTCCGCCTCGGCCGCCAGATAACGCTCCCGCGCTGCCGCAAGCTCGCCTTCGGCCTTTACGCGACTAAGCGCAAGCCTCTCCTGCAGCATCTCAATATGCGCAATATAGCGACGCAACAACACAATCTGCGCCATGCCATGCGATTCACTCTGCGTGTCGCGCAGCCGCCTGGCATACTCGGCATGCAGATCGCGCACCCGCCTCTCGCTGGCCACAAGGCCATCGAGCACCTGCGTCGCCCCGCCAACCATTGCCAGCGCCCCGGCGGCTTTTTTCTCGGCGCGCGAGGCCAGCAGCGACCAGATCTGTGCTTTATTCAAAGAGCGCCCATGACTGAATAAAAAATTGCATCAAAAGTTGCATCAACATGACATCACCCCTGCATCAAGCCGGTCAGCGCCGCAAGCGTATCGGGGTAATCCACGCCGATATGCATGTCCTGGCGCAGAAAATTTTCCATATGCGAGCGCACCGCGATGGCCTCGTCCAATTCGGCGTTTGATCCGGCCTGGTAGGCGCCGATCTGTATCAAATCAGCGTTCTGCTGGTATAGCGTCCACAGCCGCCGGAACCGATTAGCCTCGCGCAATGCTCCTGGCTCGACAATCGCCTGCATCACCCTTGAGATCGAGCCGGTAAGGTCAATCGCCGGATAGTGCGCCGCATCAGCGAGCGCCCGAGAAAGCATTACCTGGCCATCCAAGGAGGCGCGGGCGATATCGACCACCGGGTCGGATGAATCGTCGCCCTCCATCAGTACGGTGTAAATCGCCGTGATGGCGCCGTTGCCGTGTCGGCCGACTCCCGCGCGCTCGATCAAATTGGGCAGCAAGGCGAACACCGAAGGCGGATAGCCCTTTGCGGTGGGCGGCTCCCCGACTGCAAGGCCGATCTCGCGCTGCGCGTGTGCGACACGCGTCAGGCTGTCCACCAGCATCAACACACTAAGACCGCGGTCGCGAAAATACTCGGCAATAAGATGCGTAAGACTCGCGGCACGAAGGCGCAGCACCGGCGAAACATTCGCCGGAGCTGCAACAACCACT
>CAMDRY010000242.1 GCA_945906975.1 Bordetella parapertussis
TACACGTTATTGCTGGGAAGTAATGGAGCGTTGACGATTGCACCGAATCTTGGAAAGATGCCCTACGATCCAGTGCGTGATTTTGCGCCGGTGAGCCTTGTTGCGCTCTCCCAGTTCGTGCTTGTCACGCACCCTTCTGTCAAGGCAGAAAGCGTCAAGCAGTTGATAACTATCGCCAAGGACAAGCCGGGAAGTCTCTTTTACGGATCAGCAGGGACTGGGAGTGTCGCTCACTTGGCAGGTGAGTTGTTCAAACACTTGGCTAGTGTAGATATCGTACACGTGCCCTACAAAGGTTCCGGCCCCATGACCATTGATCTAATTGGTGGGCAGGTGCAAATGTCTTTCCCTGGTCTGTCGTCGCTAGTGCCGCATATCAAATCGGGCGCGGTAAAAGCACTTGCAGTAACAGGACGCAGCCGTTCCGGCATTGTCCCGGAATTACCCACCGTGAGTGAATCCGGTCTGGCGGGCTACGAAGCGACGACATTCTGGGGCATCTTGGCGCCTTCAAAGTTATCTCCTGAGATCGTGAAACGGTTGGCGGAGGAGACCCAGCGAGCAGTTCAGAATCCAACCTTTAAGAAACAGTTGGTATCACTTGGATTTGATCCGGTTGGCAGTAATCCAGTTGAATTCGCGGAACAGATTCAAATTGATACACAAAAATGGCGAAAGATCGTTAATGTCGCTGGAATTCGTGTGGAATAGAAAATCAGAAATCTAAAGCCGACTCGTGGTTAAACCGGAAATGATGTGTATGGTGTTGCGTACATTACAGACAAATAATTTCTACAATTGGAGGTGTTTATGACCTCAGCAGGTGAAAGTTTTCGCGATTCAACAGCAGTAGCCGGTGTAGGTCTGACTATCGGCCATTTTCCGGATAAAACGCCACTGTCTGTCGCGGTGGAGGCGTTCCAGCTAGCGCTAGCAGACAGCGGACTCGAGCGCAAAGATGTCGATGGCCTTGTCTGTTTATCCTTCGGTGCTGACTATGACCGTGTTCTGGAAGCCATGGGACTTAACGTTCGCTGGACGCACCAAGGCTGGACACACGGGCGATTTATTTCACCAACTCTGCAGCAAGCGGCGATGGCCGTGAATCTGGGTCTCGCTAAGGCGGTCGCCGTGATCCATGCGCGACGTGGTAAGAGCTTTGGTCATTCAGAGGATTCCGAAGCCTGGCGTCAGGGATTAGGGCCGCACGGTGAAAGTCCCGCATACGGGGCTATGTCACCAACATTCGGCGCGGCCATTGCGGCGCAACGTTATTTTCATACGTATGGCGGCAGTAACGAGGACCTCGCACCGATTCCGGTGGCATTTCGCAAACACGCAGGCATGAATAACAACGCGCTGCGTCGCACGCCAATGTCCATTGACGATTATTTAAAAGCGCGTTGGATTATCGAGCCGTTAAGACTACTTGATTGCTGCCAAATCAATGACGGGGGTGCTTGCATCATAGTTACCTCCGCAGAACGTGCACGGGATTGTAAGAAGACGCCTGTTTATATTTCAGGAATGCAGGGTGTGCACGCTGGACCACAGTTTCATAACTTGACCTTGCCTGGCCTCGGCGTTGCGCAGCAAAAAGTCTACAAATACGCGCCAAAAAAAGAAGACCTCTATGCTTATCAGATGGCGGGAATCACTCAGAAGGATGTTGATCTGTTGGCGACCTACGATGCATTTTCACCGTTGGTGTTGTTCATGCTTGAGCGATTTGGTTTCTGTGGTCCCGGTGAGGCGAGGGAATTCATTAAGGGCGGTCGCATTGAAGTCGGTGGTGAGCTGCCGATTAATACCTCCGGTGGTTTACTTTCAGAAGGACACGTTGGCGGCTGGAATTTATTCATCGAAGCCATTCGTCAATTGCGGCATGAATGCGGGGAACGACAGGTCGCCAACGCGACTATCGCTCAGTATGCGTGTTTCCTTGGTGAATCAATTATTTTCCGGAGATAGTCATGGCCACCGCACCACGCCGCATTGATGAGACCACTGGTCGTTATCTACCGATCATTTATCCTGAAGAACGCCCCTTTTGGGATGCATTACGTAAGCGTCAGTTGGTACTACCACGCTGCCAGACCTGTAGGCAAGCATGGTTTCCAATTGGTCCAGCGTGCCCAAACTGTTTTTCAATCAGCTTTGAATGGTCGCCGATGACTGGCAAGGGGCTATTGCACAATTATGTGGTTTATCACAAAGCTTGGGCCCCTTGGCTAGAAAAGCGGGTGCCCTATGCGGTCGTGCAGGTAGAGCTCGAGGAAGGCCCGCGGCTGACAACTAATCTACTTGAATGTCCAATCGATAAAATCAAGATCGGAATGCCTGTCGAGGCGATTTTCGAAGACATTTCCGATGAAATCACATTGCTACAGTTTCGGCCTTTAGGCTTATAGGTTTCTCGAATGCTAACTCGAAAGCTAGCTGTATTCGTCGCCGGACTCGAATATTCAGAACTGCCGTTGAAGACGGTTCAGATGAGCCAGTTATTACTGCTTGATGGTTTGGGCTGCCTATTGGCTGGAACGAACGCTGCACATTCGCGAAACACTGCTCGGATGGTGAGAGAGCTCGGTGGTGCTGCTCAGGCGACGATCTATTCGGGCATGACCTCAGGCTCAGTACGAGACGCAGCATTCGTAAACGGAATTTCGCTCTATAGCGTAGGATTAAACGACGTGCATGTTACGGCGGAGTCGCATCCTGGCGCGTCTGTTATTCCGACCATACTCGCGCTCGGTGAATGGAAAAATTTGCCAGGACGCGAGATGATTGCAGCGATGGTGGCTGGCTACGAATTGGTGGGACGCATCGGAAAAGCCGTTTTGCCAAGCCATCGTCAACGCGGTTTTCATGCGACGGGAACCTGCGGGACCTTTGGCGCGGCAGCCGCAGCCGCACGAGCACTTAATTTTGATGCGGATAAAACTGCCAATACGTTTGGTATCGCCGGCAGCCAGGCCGCTGGTCTTTATGAGTGCCATCATGACGGTACTTCAACGATGATTTATCACGCGGGGCGCGCAGCGCAAAACGGTGTCGAGGCCGTGCTTCTAGTGGCGTCTGGAATGACCGGACCAGCGACCGTGTTTGAAGGAAGCAAAGGTTTTTTTCGTGCCACATCGAATGTTGTATTCGATGCGGCCGCTGAGGAGGTTGCATTAAAGGGGCTAGGTCGAATTTATGAGATTGACGCTACTAGTTTTCGACCCTATTTCGGCTGCAGTTCGACGCTTGCCGCTTCTGCAGCAATTGCTAACCTTTTGCACAACAAACAGCTTTCACCCAATGCAATAGAAGAAATCGTCGTGCAATGCCATCCTATTGTTGCGCAGGATAACGCCGATATTGCGCCGCAAACGTTACTCGCGGCGCGACTAAGCATGCCTTTTAACGTCGCACTCGTATTGCATCATGGTGATGTCTGGCGCAAGGATTTGCCAGAGTCGGAGTTGGGCAATCAGGCGATCAGAGGCCTGTTACCCAAGATCACATTGGCTCCGGATCCGAGTATGAGTCGCCGCGGTGCAGCGATAACTGTTCGACACAAGGATGGTTACTGCGTGACTGAAACGGTACGTGATCCTCGGGGCAGTGAGGGGAATCCGTTGTCGTGGGACGAAGTTGTAACCAAGTTCCGCCGTTTGACAGAAAAAATTGTAACCAAGTCTGGTCAAGACGTAGTAATTGATGCGGTGAAAAATATTGACCGATGCAATGGAGCAGACCTCGCAGCAGCAATGCGTACCGCTGCGGGTAGTCCAAAAAAGAAATGACCTATAAACAGATCACGTAGATGGGATACGAAATGCACAACTTCAAAATAAGCATTCTTGTCATGGCTATTGGTATGGCAATGAACGGTGTTGCCTCAGCACAAACATATCCTACGCGGCCAATACGTGTCATTGGGCCAACGGTCGGAGGTGGAGTGGACGTTAATGCACGCATTGTCGCGCCATATTTGAGTGCGGCACTGGGGCAACAGATTGTCATAGAAAACAAAGGCGGCGCTGGTGGGATATTGGCCGCGGAAACAGTGATCCGGGCTCAGCCGGACGGTTATACTTTGCTAGTCTACGGTCCCCCAGTGTGGATTAACCCATTGATCAAACGGGGCGTAACATACGATCCGCTCAAGGATTTGCGGCCAATAGGATTGTTAGCCCGCGCCGCTAATCTCCTCGTTGTGCATCCATCAGTACCGGCAAAGAACGTCAGGGAGTTGATCGCTCTGGCAAAAGCGAAGCCCGGCCAGATGTTCGATGCTGGTAGTGATACCGGGTCGTCTGCGCATCTGGGGGCCGAGTTATTCAAGTCTATGGCCAACGTCTCGGTCGTTCGCGTGCCGTACAAAGGCGTGGGTGCGGGGATAACGGCGCTAGTATCTGGCGAGGTTCACATGATGTTACCGGCCATTGCCGCCGCGATGCCTCATGTAAAAAATGGCCGTCTTCGCGCGCTGGGTGTTTCATCCTTAACACCGACGGCGTTGGCGCCAGGAGTGCCAACTATCGCAGCAACCGGACTGCCAGGGTTTACCACTGAATCGGCAAATGCTTATTTTGCCCCTGCAGGGACGCCAGCGGCAATCGTCACGAAATTCAATGAGGAGCTTGCCCGAGTTTTGAAAATCCCCGAGGTTCGAGAGAAACTGATTGCTGGTGGATCGGAAGCGATCATCGGAACGCCACAGGAGACTAGCGAGACCATACGGCAAGAAATGATCAAGTGGGGAAAAGTTATCAAGGAACTTGGAATGCAGGAAGAGTAGCGGCGAGTCTATACACATGGTCAGATACATCAAAAGCGATGAGGCTCAACAACTTATTAGCATGTCCACGGCCATTGAAATCATAAATTCTGCATTCTGTGATCTCGCCGAAGGGGATGCGGTAGATAGTCCACGCCGGCGCACGCGGAAATCAGGCAAGACGCTGCATTTAATGCAGGCGATTGCCCCTCGCATAAAGGTGGCAGGCTTCAAGGCAGGATATTCGCGCGGCCCTGGACTGATTCATTTGTACGATTACGAAAGTGGACGACTAGAAGCGATGATCGAATCCGACTGGTTGGGACGCATACGAACGGCCGCGACTACCGCGGTGGCGACGCGCCTCTTAGCGCGTGCAGATGCAGAAACCGTTGCCTGCTTTGGCCTCGGACGTCACGGCAGTTTTCAGTTGGCTGCAGTTGCGCAGGTTCGAAAAATTAAAAAAGTTCAGGTCTATGGGCGAAATCGTGAGCGGGCCAATGAGTTTTGCGAGGCAATGTCGAAACAGCTAGCAGTCCCTGTGACGGCGGCGGCCACGCCTCGCGAAGTATTGGCCGGCGCAGATATCGTAAATCTAATCACCCCTTCAGACACCCCTCTTTTCGACGGCACTTGGTTAGTAGCCGGACAGCACATAAACGCTGCGGGGAGTAATGAATTCAACCGTCGCGAAGTTGATCTTGAAACTATCAAGAGAAGCGATGTGATCGTGGT
>CAMDRY010000243.1 GCA_945906975.1 Bordetella parapertussis
GGATCGCTGCAGCCGGGCTCAAGGTGCTCGGGCGTTCCGATATGAAGCCACATCATCCGCGCGCATCCGACGCCTCTGATCCGCTGCATGCCGCGCGCAAGGCCGAGCTCACTTCCCTCTGGCGCCTCGGCGCGGCCTAGGCGGCAATAGCTGTAATAAATACTTAACTTGCGCGCGGTTTATGTTTCGAAAATACTAGAAATATGAAAACGACAGATGCCGTGTCCCGTCTTGCCGCCCTGGGACAGGAAACCCGTCTTTCCATATTCAGACTGCTGCTGCAGGTGGGGACGGAGGGCATGAATGCCGGGGGCATCGCGGAGAAGCTCGACCTCGCGCCGGCGACCCTGTCTTTTCACCTGGCGCATCTTGCGCGCGCCGGCCTGATAACCGGCAGGCAGGACGGTCGCTTTATTTTTTACACCGCGGACTTTGCCGGCATGGACGACCTGCTCGTATTCCTTACCGATAATTGCTGTAACGGCAACAACTGTTTGCCAAAGGCGACGGCCGTTGCCGTCACCGCCAAGGCAATTTCCAAGCACCGACGCCCGGCGGTTCGCCGGTCCGATAAATCCGGCGTCAATTAAAAGGACTATTTCCCATGCAAGACCGCGTTTTCAATGTACTTTTCCTGTGTACCGGCAATTCGGCGCGCAGCATCCTCGCCGAAGGCATCCTCACCGATCTTGGCAAGGGCCGCTTTCGCGGCTTTAGTGCTGGAAGCCATCCGGGCGGAACGGTCAATCCGTTTGCGATTGAGTTTCTTGCGGCCCAGGGCATGGCGGTCGCAGATCTGCGCAGCAAGAGCTGGGATGAATTTGCGCAGCCCGGAGCGCCGCAAATGGATTTTATCTTTACCGTCTGCGACAACGCGGCCGGCGAGGTTTGCCCGGTGTGGCCGGGCCAGCCGATGAGCGCGCACTGGGGTATAGAGGATCCGGCGGCGGTGCAGGGCAGCGACGAGGACAAGCGCCGCGCCTTCGCGCATGCTGCGTCATTGATGAACCGCCGTATTTCGCTCTTTACCAGCCTGCCTATTGCGAAACTTGAAGGCATGGCGCTCAAACACGAACTCGACCAGATCGGTCGTCTGCGCGAAAAGGGTGAATAGGCCACGTTGCGGAACCTGAATATCCCCTGAACAGCATGCAAAGAGACTGACCATGGAAATCCTTACCCGTCAAAAATTGCTGTCCGAGGCACTGGGCACGACGTTGTTGCTTGCGATCGTGATCGGTTCCGGGGTCATGGCCGAGCGTTTGTC
Source organism: Bordetella parapertussis (assembly GCA_945906975.1). Next base: position 1,268 of record CAMDRY010000243.1, read on the forward strand.
CGGCGGCAATGACGCGATCGCGCTCATCGGCAATACCGGCGCGACGATATGCGGTCTTTACATTCTCATCGAGGTGTTCGGCCCGATCAGCGGTGCGCATTTCAATCCGGCCGTATCGCTCGTGATGGCGTTTCGCGGTGCATTGCCCCGTTCCCTGCTGCTGCCTTACATTGCCGTCCAGCTTGCCGGCGCGGTGCTCGGCGCCTGGCTTGTCCATGCCATGTTTGATATGAGCATCGTTCAATTTTCCACCAAAGCCCGTGATGGCGGCGGGCAATGGCTCGGCGAGGTCGTGGCCACCGCCGGTCTGCTGCTGGTGATCCTGAAGGCCCCGGCGCCAAAGGTCTCGGCGATGGTCGCCGCCTACATCGGCGCCGCCTATTGGTTCACGTCCTCAACTTCGTTTGCCAATCCAGCAGCGGTGATGGGCCGCCTGTTCAGCGACAGCTTTTCGGGTATCGCCCCGGCAAGCGCCCCTGGTTTCATTGTCGCCGAACTGGCGGGGGCGGCTGTGGCGGTGTGGCTCGCTCATGCGCTGGGCGCATCGGCGAAATCCACGGTCTGAATTCCTGAAAGGACATGCATTCATGGCAGCTGAAGCGGTAACGATTTACCACAATCCCAATTGCGGAACCTCGCGCAACGTGCTCGCGCTGATCCGCAACACCGGTGCCGAGCCCGAGCTCATCGAGTATTTGGTGACGCCGCCCACGCGCGCGCGCCTGCTTGAGCTGATCGCGCAAATGAACATCCCGGTGCGCGCCCTGCTGCGGCGCAAGGGCACGCCGTACGACGAATTGAACCTGGACAACCCCGCGCTGACCGACGCGCAACTGCTCGATGCCATGATGGCGCACCCCATTCTCATCAATCGTCCGATCGTGGTGACCTCCCTTGGCACGAGGTTGTGCCGGCCGTCCGAATCCGTGCTCGATATTCTTGCCCTGCCGCAACGGGGTGCACTCAACAAGGAAGACGGTGAGACGGTGGTTGACGATAGGGGCATGCGCGTTGTCCGAAAATGAACTCACCAACCCCGACGACCTGCCGAACCTGGGTGGCGCTGAATTCTTCGTTCCGACCCCTGAACGGCTTGCCGGCGCGGCCTCTTCGACGCACGCGCCGCGCATCCTGCTGCTCTACGGGTCCTTGCGGACCCGCTCCTATAGCAGGCTGCTGAGCGAAGAGGCGGCGCGCCTGCTGCGGGCGATGGGGGCCGAAACCCGGACGTTTGACCCGCACGGATTGCCGTTGCCCGATGACGCGCCCGATACCCACGACAAGGTGCGGGAGTTGCGGGCGCTGGCGCAATGGTGCGAGGGCATGGTGTGGTGTTCACCCGAACGGCATGGTGCCATGACCGGCATCATGAAGGCGCAAATCGACTGGATACCGCTGGAGCTCGGGGCGGTGCGCCCGACACAGGGCAAAACGCTGGCGGTGATGCAGGTGTCCGGCGGTTCGCAGTCGTTCAATGCCCTTAACCAGCTGCGCGTGCTGGGGCGCTGGATGCGCATGATCACCATCCCCAACCAATCGTCGGTGGCAAAGGCGTTTCTCGAGTTCGACGAAGCGGGACGGATGAAACCCTCGGCGTACTATGAGCGGGTCGTCGATGTCATGGAAGAGTTGGTCAAGTTCACTTACCTGACGCGCGACGTCACACCCTACCTCGTCGACCGCTACAGCGAGCGGCGTGAAGACGCCGCAGCCTTGTCAAAGCGGGTCAACCAGCGCGCGATTTGAGTCAGGCGGTTCCGGCCGGCATCAATCAGCGCGGGCCGGCGTCTTGGGCGGGGAATATCGTTGTCGCCTGGCCCGGATGCCATGGCGCGTACTTGTGCATCACGCGATCGAATAATGCCGAGGCTTCCCAGACTGCGAGCCAGCCGGCAAGCCGCGGCCAGGGCTGGCTGCCGAACCAGGCGTCATCGGTGTGCGCGAACTGGCGCACAAAAGGCGCAATGGCCATGTCAGCGAGGCTTGCGTGCGTGCCGAATAAAAAGTCAGCGTTGCCCAGGCTTTGTTCCAGCGCGAGCAGATGTGCGGCACAGGCGGAGCGATGGTCTTCTGTCGCGTCCTCACCGGCGTGATGGTTGGGGTATTTGTAGCGGTCAAGATGGTGCTTGAAGTCCCCGTCGAATTGCGCGATCAGTTGCACCATCGCCGCGAGCGAGCCGCGCTGCGGCACCAACCATTGCCTCGGATCATTTTGTCGCAAAGCCCAGTGCATGATGTCCATGCTCTCGTCAAGGACCCGCCCGTCCGGCACGATAAGTACCGGGACCGTGGCCTTGGCCGACGCAGCTAGCAGTTCCGGCGGTTTGTCGCGCAACACCACCTCGCGCAGCTCGCAGGTCAGTCCGCTGGCATCGAGCGCAAAGCGCGCCCGCATGGCATAGGGGCAGCGGCGGAAGGAATACAGGATGGGCTGGGCGGGCATTGAGGCGGGCAATCACGCGATCACCCGCCGACTTTAGCACGCGGCCCGCCTGCCGCAGCGCCGCCGCGCGACAGGCAGCTACCAAAGGGAATCTACGCGCAGCGCCGGGGCGGGGTTTGAACGGGATCAAATGCGCGATGGCGGGCGCTTACGCCGGCAAATCAGGCGGCAAAGACCTTTTCCAGTAATTTCCTGCCATGGGGCGTGGCCATGGTGATGAGGGTATCGCCGCCACGCACCGCGTAACTGCCCTCGGGGTTGAAGTGCCAGTTGCCGCCCGAGCGCACCGCCAGCATGATGAACTCGCGATGCCCGAGGCCAAGGGCCGACAGGGTGCGTTCGGGCGCGGCGGCGGGGACGTGCACTTCTTCGACGCGCAGCTTGTTGTCCGAGCGCAGCATTTCGTCGAGGAAATTCACCACCTGCGGCCGCACCATCGACGATACGATGCGCATGCCGCCGGTGAAGTCGGGCGACACGATGGCATCGGCGCCGACCTTGCGAATTTTCTCGATGTAATTCACCTCGTGGCAGCGCGCCACCACGCGCGGCCTGGGGTTAAGTTGTTTCGCTGAAAGGGTGATGACCAGGTTCTTGCTGTCGTCGCCGGTTACGGCGAACACCCCGGCTGCATTGTCGATGCCGGCGAGCTTGAGTAGCTCATCCTCGCTGGCGTCGCCCTGAATCCACATCGTGTCGGGGTAGCGTTCGCGATGCTTTTCGATATTGGCGAGGTCGGTGTCGATCACGACATAGGGGCGGTCGGTGATGGACAGTTCATGCGCCACATTGGAACCGACACGGCCGATGCCGCAGACGATGTAATGCTGGTCAAGGGCACCGATTTTTTTTGAGCATTTTTCTTCTCCGCATTTCGACATTGATTTCTCCCGCCACCAGGAACATGGTCATCTTGGCCAGCATGTAATAGACGAGGCCGATGCCTATGGTGGCGATAAATACGGTGAAAATCCGCCCGGCCGGACTTTGTGACACATCAACGGTCTCGGTGTAGCCGATGGTCGCAATGGTGATGAAGGTCATGTAAAAGCAGTCGAGCAGGCTGTATTGGGGGCCGCCTATGAGGCGGTAGCCGATAGTCCCCACCGCGTGCGCCAGGATCAGTGCCAGCACCGGACCGGCGAAGGTGCGATACAGGTTGTGGGTGATGCTGCGTTGTGCCGGGTCGCGGAATTTCATCGTTTCGGTGCCCCCGTGCCACGTGTGCGTCGGCGGGCACGGGCGCGCCATGCCAGCCTCACCTGAATGCGCCATCCGACCTGCACCATCGCATAGCCGGCGAGGGCGAGTGTAAGGCCAAGCGCGAGCAATCCTAGCGCCAGCGGCTTGCCGAGTGTCAGAACCCAGGCGGCCAGGGCTTCAATCGAAAGCCATAGATGCGCCCAGATAAAATCCGGCGGGAATCCCGGATCTGCCGCACCGTTGCCAAGCAGCATGCGGCCGTATTCATAGGCGAGCAGGTACAGCGGGCCAATGGTGAAGGGATTGGTGTAGAGCGTGGTAATGAGTGCGACCGGAAGATTGACGCGCAGGGGCATGGCCAGCAGGGCGGCGCAAATCATTTGCAAAGGGCCTGGCACCAGGCCGGCGAATAGGCCGACAGCAAGCCCCCCGGATACGGAGCGGCGGTTGAGGTGCCAAAGATTGGGGTGTTGCAGCCAGGGCCCAAACCGGCGGACGTAATGATTTTCACGAATGGTTTCGTGGGCGGGAAGGTATTTGCGAAAGTACTTGCGCGGCATGGTGTTGGCTTTT
>CAMDRY010000244.1 GCA_945906975.1 Bordetella parapertussis
GGCTGACTGCAGGCGGGTGTGTTCGCGGATCTTCGTGCCCCAGACGGGGCCGAACTCCGCCATCATGCTGCGCAGTGCCGGCGGGATTTCGGGCAGCGCTTTCATGCAATGGCGATGCAGTCGATTTCGATGTCGAAAGGCCAGGGCCAGGAGCCGACGGTAACGAATGTGCGCGCGGGAGGGTCGACCGGGAAGTAGCGCGCATAGACTTCGTTGACGATCTCGAAGTAACCGCTGTTGGTGACATATACGGTGCACTTGACGACTTTTTCTAGCGAAGATCCGGCGGCCTCCAGGCGTCGCTTGATGCCATCGAGAGACAACTCGGTCTGGCGCCTGACGTCGGCCAGCGGTATCTTGGAACTGCCCGGCTCGCGCGGAGGCGTGCCCGAAACAAAAACGAAACCGCCTGCTTTGACCGCCGCGGACAAAGGCGTCGATGAAAGTCCTTGATCCACATCGACGATTTCTTTTTTAAAGGGTGTGTCGCTCATGGTGAGTCCTTGTTGTCAGTCAAAGCGCAGATTGAGTTGCCGGACCAGCCTGCTATAGCGCTCGGAGTCATCGCGCATTCTGTTGCCGGCGGCTTCGGCCGACGATCCGATGACTTCCGATCCCGACGCGGACATGCGCTCACGCACGTCTGCCATCCTGAGCACCTGATTGGTGTCGGCATTGATCTTGGCGATGATCTCGCGCGGCGTGCCCGCGGGTGCCGTCAGTGCCACCCAGTTGGAGGCGTCGAAACCCGGCACACCCGATTCGTTGAGCGTCGGCCAATCGGGGCCGACGGGAATGCGGCGTGCCATGGTTACGGCAATGGCCTTCATGCGTCCGGATTTGATATGCGGCACTGCCGAGGGCGCGGCGAGAATACCCACCGGCACCTCGCCGGTGATAATCGCGGCCCCCGCCGGACCGCCGCCCTTGTAGGCGACATGTACCATTTTGATCCCGGTCTCAAGCGCGAAGCGCTCGCCGATCAAGTGATTGTGGGAGCCCGCGCCCGGCGATGAAAACGACAGGCCGCCGGGCTGCGATTTCGCATAGGCGATCATCTCCCGCACATTGTTGAATGGTGCGGCGGCATTGGCCGCGAACATCAGCGGGTTGTCGCTGACAAGCAGTATCGGCGCGAAGGCCGTTAGGGGGTTGAGCGGAAACTTCACGTAGAAGTGCGGCGTGATGGAAAAATCGCTGCCTATGCCCATCATCAGAGTGTAGCCGTCCGGCGCGGCCTTGCTTGCGGATTCCATGCCGATGATGCCGTTGCCGCCGGCACGGTTCTCCACCACAACGGCTTGGTTCCAGAGTTCGGACAATTTCGGCGCCAGCAAACGGGAGGAGAAATCCACGACGCCGCCGGGAACGCTGGGCACGATGATCCTGACGGTGCGGTTGGGATAATCCTGGGCACAAGCAGTATTCACAAATAGCATGGCGGCGATGTTTGCCGTGACGCCCAGCACAGTGACTGCGCGTCGCGGCCTGCGGAGGAAAACACCAAATCGATTCATTGCTTGTCCTTCGTCTGTTGAACTGGAAAATTTCGCATTCAATTCCATTTAACCCGAGGCCGACACAAACCAATCTGCGATCTGTGCTCCCCGGACGAAAACCGTGTCATCGCGTTGCGCTAGCAGATCCAACATACGATGCAGGTATCCGATCCGGTGCGGCACGCCGATCAGGTGCGGATGCAGTCCCAGCGCCAGCACGCGCGGTTGGCGTTTAACTTCCTTGTCAAAAGTTAGCACGGTGTCCGCGAGTCGCTGGTACATCTCGGGCGAGGAATGTTTTTCGACGGCGTAGATGGTGCTGTCATTGATCTCCAGGTTGTAGGGCATGGCGATCAGGGGGCCGTGCTTTGTCGTCATCCAGTCGGGCAGGTCGTCAATAACCCAGTCGCACACGTACTCGATACCGCATTGCTTGAGAATGTCCGGGGTGTCATGCGTTTCGCGCAGTCCCGGCGACAGCCAGCCGCGCGGCCTGGTTCCGGTGAACGCCTGCAGTTTTGCCAGGCACGCTTCAATCAGCGCTTTTTCATCCGCAGCGGCGCGACCCAGCGACTTCTGGTGCATGCCGTGGCCGATGAATTCCCATCCTGCCTCCCGCATGGTCTCCGCCGCGCGCGGATAGGCGTCGATGACGCCGGCGTTGAAACTGGTGCTGGCGGTGATGTTGCGCGATGCGAGCGCGTCCATGATACGGGGCAGGCCGCAGCGCATGCCGTAATCGGCCCAGGAAAAATTGGGCACGTCCGGTTCTGTTTCGATGCCGTGCGGCGGTGTGATGATTTTTCTCGGCATGGGCTCATTGAACTGCCAATGCTCGACATTGACCACCACGTGCACCATGAGCGGGCGCGGTCGACCATCGATCATCATGGGGGCGAGCGGGGCCCGTTCGTTCGATAGCCGGTACGCGACTCTTGGATTTGCCATAGGGATTTTTCTCCTGATTCAGCCGGTTTGCCATTGTTCCATGAGCGCCGCCACGGCGAGCAAGCGTGTGTCGCTGCCTGGGGAGGCGAGAATCTGCAGGCTGACGGGCAGGCCGTTCGGCGCGGTTCCCCAGGGAATGCTAACCGCTGGCAGTCCAGCAACATTCGCAGGCACGGTCAGATCAGCCATGTCAACCGGAGGCGGCACGCCATGCAAGAACGCGGTATGCGGGGCGGTGGGTAGCATGAGCAAATCGAATTCATCAAACAACCGCAGCAGTGTGTCACGAGCGGTATCCAGCAAGCCCATGATCTCCAGCCGCCGCTCGGGGGCCTGCCGCGCGCCATACTCGAGCATGCCGCGCAATGCCGCGGAGAATCCCCCGGGGTCGGCAGCGAGGGCGGCAGCATGTAGCCGCGCAGCATCAATCTCGCACAGCACGAAGCAAGCGGCGCGCAGCCGCGCCATATCGATGTTGTGTAACCGCGCGGGCGAGGCACGCGCTCCGTGATGTTCCAGGCGTGCCGCAACGTTTGCCATCATTTCCTGCATCGCGGGATCAAGCATCAGGGTGGAGTCAGTGGAGGCAAATCCCACACGCCATCGGCCGGGTTGCGCGCCCGTCTCTGCAGCCTCACCTCGCAATGCATGCCACGCCATTCGTATTTCTGCGGCGCTCGCCGCCAGCAGTCCCGGCGTGTCCAGCCGCGGCGACAGCGGCACAATGCCACCGCCGTCGATGCTTCCACGGGTGGGCATGAATCCGGCGATTCCGCAACAGGCGGCGGGAATCCTGATCGATCCCATCGAATCGGTTCCGACCGCCAAGGAGCACAACCCCTCGGCTACCGCAGCCGCCGAGCCGCCGCTCGATCCGCCAGGCGTAAAGCCGGGATGGCGGGGATTCTCGCAGCGACCAAACCAGGGATTGTCGCTGGTGACACCCAGTGCGGCTTCATGCATGTTGGTTTTGCCGATGATGACGGCACCTGCAGCACGCAGTTGCCGCACTAAGGGGGCATCGGCGGTGGCTATTGCATTGCGATAGTGCCCGATGCCGGCACTGGTGGGTCGGCCCAGTACATCGATGTTGTCCTTGATTGCGACGGCAAGGCCGTCGAGCGGACCCGAGCCGGCACCCTGCCTGCGGCGGGCATCGCAGGCATCCGCCTCCGCCAGCGCTTCCCTCTCGGAAACCGAGGTAAAAATGTGCCAGGCCGGATTGCGCTCGCGAATGAGCGCGAGAACTTCCTCAATGCGCGAGCGCGCGAAGCTCAGCCCATCCATCGCAGCCGCATCAGAACTCCGCGGGCTTTGCACCCGATACTTTGACCGCACGCGCAAAGGTGACCAGATCCGCCTTTACCTGGGCGGCATATTCATCAGGACTGTTGGCGACGACATCTATGGCCAGTTTCTCGAAGCGTGCCAGCGAGTCAGGATGCCGCGCCGCCTTGACGATCTCGGCGGACAGTCTGCCGAGCAGCGCGCGAGGCATGCCGGCCGGGGCGAGCGCGCTGACGGTGGGGACGATGACCATGTCCCTGACCCCGAGTTCCACGAAGGTGGGTATGTCGGGGGCTTGCTTGGAGCGCTGCGCGCTGGCCACCGCCAGCAGTTTGACCTTGCCGGCGCGCATATGGGGTGTCATGGGTGCGAGCAGGGTGAACAAGACTTGTATCTGTCCCGCAATCATCGCCGGCGTGCTTTGCGCGCTGCCCTTGTAGGGTATGTGAAGTAGATCCAGACCCAATGAGGTTTTCATCGATTCGGCTGCCAGGTGATGCACGCTGCCCGATCCGTTGGAACCGTAGGAATATTTGCCGGGATTGGCTTTTACGGTTTCGATGAATTCGCGCAGGCTCGAGGCTTCGACACTCGCATGCACCGAAAGGAAAAACGGCATCTCGCCAATGCGCGATATCGGGGTGAGATCGCGCAGCGGATCGTATTGCGGCTTCGGATCGAGCACGGGAATGATCGCCGCCTGGCCGATGTCCGCGATCAGTATGCTGTAGCCATCCGGCGCGGATTTGACCACGCTCATCACCGAAACGACGCCGGCTCCGCCCGGGCGGTTCTCGACGATCACCGCCTGCCCGCGCATCTCCGGGCTGGCTTGCATTCTTTCCGCAAGAATGCGCGCCGTGTTGTCGGTCAATCCCCCCACAACCCCGGAGGAATGCAGCCGGATGGGCTTGTTGGGATATTCCTGCGCCATTGCCGCGGTGGAAAGAGAAATCACGACAAACAGATTGATATTCAAAATACCGGTGACTCTTGTGCGGGTCATGATTGAGATCCCTTAAAATTGAACAGAGGGCCGTAGGCTGGCGCCAGTTCAGCGCATGGGGTTTATTATCTGTGTTGAACCCCGTCGATGCAATGACACTTCAAAGCGGAGAAAGATTATGCAAGTGATACCGATAGAAACCAGGCAATTGACCCAGTTCGAAAACCAGATACGCGAAGGAGTTATCAAGTCGTATCGAATACTGGAGGGGGGATCGGGGCCGGGCATGTTTTCCATGCGCCTGGTCAACATTGCCGGCAAATATTTCTCTCCGCGCCACCGGCATAACTTCGATCAGATCCGCTACCAGATCGCGGGCGAATTCGACTACGATGCCGATGGTTGCCTGCGGCCGGGTTGTGCGGGATATTTTCCCGAAAGCGTGCGCTACGGGCCGCAAACATCGAGCGGCGACACCTGGAACGTGCTGGTCCAGTTCGGTGGCGCCAGCGGCAGCGGCTATACGCCGGAACGCGAAGAAGAACGCGGCGCGGGCGAGCTGAAAGCCAAAGGCGGCAAGTTCGAGAAAGGCGTGTTTACGTTTATCAAGCCCGACGGCACCAAGGTCAACAAGGATGCCTACGAGGCCATCTGGGAACATATTCACGGCAAGCCGCTGGTGTATCCGAAGGCGCGGTATGAACGGCCGGTGTTGATGAATACCGCGAATTACGAATGGCTGCCGATGGCGGACCAGCCTGGCGCCAGCAGCAAGCAGCTTGGGGTGTTTTCCGAACGGCAA
>CAMDRY010000245.1 GCA_945906975.1 Bordetella parapertussis
CGGGTAGCCGGGCCTTACGGACACCTTGATAACGCCACCTCAGGGGCCTTATTGGGCGCGCTCGACAATTCGTGCCTCAAACACATTGTCGCGGCGCATTTATCGGTGAAGAACAACACCCCGGAACTGGCTGTTAGTGCGCTTTCACAGGCGCTTGCTTGCGCGCCTTCATGGATCGGCGTTGCGACGCAGGAGGACGGTTTCGACTGGAGGGAAATTTGACGATTAGCCAGGGCGTGTTTATGAAAATGCCATGGTGCTCGAACAGCAGGCGAAAAAAAACCGGCCCGTGGGCCGGTTTTTTATTGCTGCCAAATTACTTCTTGGCGGCGTCTTTTGCAGCATCGGCGGCCGGTGCGGCAGCGGGAGCAGCGGCAGGAGCCGGCGCAGCAACAGGAGCCGGGGCAGGAGCGGGTTTTGGTTCTTCTTTGCTGCAAGCAGCCAGTGCGAGGGCAGCGAGTGCGGCCATGAGTATTTTGCGGTTCATTTCGTAAATCCTTACGTTGATTGGAGGAAAGCCTATTTCGGTTTATTCGGTGCGAGCAGGTCGCACGAATTTTTGTATGTTAGCATAATATTGCAACGCACAATGCAAAGTGCCGGTGTGTCAGGTGAGGCAACGAGGGGCGAGGTAGCAGCGCTCACAGGCCGGAGCTTGTCGCGCAAACCGCAGGAAGCGAACTTTGCCATATTTCGTCAAAGCGTTCGCGCATCTTGTGCGCCTCCTTCTCATCATTCAGCACCAGAACCCCGCGCGCCTGCGCCCATACCCTCCGGCGCACGAAATGATGGTGGTCAGCCAGCACGAAACAGTCTTGCGCGCGGGCGGCATCACCCTCAGTCTGGTTGATGGAAATCTTCTCGCTGAAAACGCCGAGAAGGCTCATCAGTCGGGGCATCCGGCGTGCGACCAGATCCGGATTGTGCAGCGCTATATAGATGCGGTTATCACGGCGTCTGGAAAGAAAATCACGCAAAGTATTCAGTGTCGCTGCTGATGCTAGCGGCAGTTGCGTTAGATCCGGGTCGAAAATTCGAAGCTCGTGACGCACAAGACCAAGTACCTGGTTAAATGCGGCGGTGTACTCCGCGCGGCTGGTGAGCAGATGGCGGGTCGGTTCAAACTCTGTTGAATTGAGGTCGCTCATGGTCGCGGCGGCGATGTGATTCAGGCCTTTTCTTGAGAAATGGCGGGTAGCAGGTAACCGTGGCAATACCAAGTGTAAAGCAAGCCGGTGAGCTCGGACGCCATGCGTACGCCAGGGGGCAGGATGCGTGTATTGGCTAGCGTAGCCAGAGTGGAGTGCGCCGAAGGCGTGATCCGGACTGCCTCGCCGTTGATGTAAAAAACATCGCCGCGATAAAGCATCATCGTGCGCCGGTCCAGTTGAATGCCGGCTCGGGTCATCAGGCTGGCAAAGCGCGCCGGCGGGATCATTTTTTCCGGTCGCTCAAACATGACCGTCGGCTTGGGGTTTGAGAGAAACTCGCCAAGGAAGCGTTCCACTTCGCGTCTGCCCCAGCGAATTTTTTCCAGACGGCGTAGTGAATCGCTGACCATTGACGAGGGAATCTGCGCCGGATGGAGCGTAGGGGTGAGGCCCGGATCGGTATAACGACCCTCAAGGGTGATGCCATCGTGCAAAAAATCAAGAAAACCGGCGGCCAGTTCCATCGCGTCTGGCGCGCGGAATCCAATCGAGTAGGTCGTGCAGGTATCGAGCGCCACACCCTCGTGTGCGACGCCAGGAGGAAGGTAGAGCATATCGCCGGGCTCAAGGATCCACTCTTGCTCAGCCCGGAACGATTTCAGGACTTTAAGCGGGGCGCGTGGATCCAGGGCCAGATCGTGCTGCCGACTGATGCGCCAGCGCCGCCGACCCTCACCTTGCAGCAGAAACACATCGTAGGAGTCAACGTGCGGCCCGACGCCCCCGCCGGGCGCCGCGTAGCTGAGCATCACATCGTCAAGACGCGCATAGGGCATGAAGGCGAAGCGTCGCAGCAAAGTGTCCGCCGCCGGCAGCAACAGGTTCAGGCCTTGAACCAGCAGCGTCCAGCGTTGATCGGGCAGGGTGGCAAAATCAGAGCGATCAAAGGGGCCGTGATCGAGAAGCCACTTGCCTTGTTGCCGGCGCACCATTCTTGATTCCGCATCGTCGCGCCCGGCAAGCCTGAATAAATCCCGTTTGGTGATGAGCCCGCGGAAAGCGGGAACCGCGGAGCGGATAAGCAGGGGCTTTTTCTGCCAGTGACGATGCAGAAATTGTCGTGGACTTAGTCCTCCCAGCAGTCGGGTGTCACGGGGCATGCTCATTCGTACAATTATACTGACCGGCGGGGAGGCGAGTTTGCCGGGTGTTGGACGTAATTTTCCTGTAACGTCATGCCTGCTGGGAATCGTTTAGAATCCTTCCGCCGTGTTGATGAGCGCATAGAACGCATATGCTTCAAGCAGGACAGTCCGCGCCGCGATTTACTTTGCCTGATGCCGATATGGCATCGGTCGATCTGGCGCGGTTTCGCGGCAAGAGGAACGTCGTCTTGTATTTTTATCCGCGCGACGGTACGCCTGGCTGCACCCTACAGGCGGCGGAGTTTTCCGATCATGAGGAAGAGTTCACACGCCATGATTGCGTTGTTATCGGTGTGTCGCCGGATGATTGTATTCGTCATGCAGAGTTTCGCGATGAAAATGGATTATCGGTGATGTTGTTATCCGATCCGGATTGGGCAACATGCCGGAAGTACGGGGTGTTGGTGGAAAAAAATGACAGCGGCCAGACCAGAACCTGCATACAGCGGGCGACGTTCATCATAGATAAAACAGGCACGCTGCGTCATGCCATTTATGGCGTTAATCCGCGAGGCCATTGTGCCGAAGTGCTGGAGCTCGTGAAAGGCCTGTCCGCTGGCGGTGCGATCTGAGCCCGCGCAGTAGCTTCGCGGCGGCGCGAGAGGGATGCCGCCGCCAGTCGCAGTAACCCATCCATTGTTATCTCACCGGATCGTTGAAAGCGTATGCAAATAGCGAAAAATACCGTCGTATCCATGGACATTGAATTGTCTGACATCAACGGTACGCTTGTCGAACGTTCCGAAGAGCCTCTCGTGTATTTGCACGGAGGCTACGACAATATCTTCCCGATGGTGGAGCTGACCCTTGAGGGGCATAAAATTGGCGATGCCCTGAAGGTGCGCCTCGAACCCGAGGAGGCGTTTGGCGAGTATGACGAGAAATTGGTTCGCCTTGAGTCGCGCGAGCGCTTCCCGGAGGTGCTTGATGTGGGTATGCAGTTTGAAGGCATACCCGGAGATGAGGCCGCAGATGATGGCGAGGCCACGATCTATACCGTCACGGATATCGCCGAGGGCAAGGTTGTCCTGGATGGAAATCATCCGCTTGCCGGCATGGCGCTTGATTTTTCTTGCACGGTTAAAGGGGTGCGTGCGGCGTCCGAGGAGGAGATCGATCACGGCCACGTGCACGACCCGGACGGAGAAGGCTTGCATGTCGCACACTGATGCAGCGGTCTGGGACGAATAAGAAGCAGTAGATGCCGTGCACCGCCCTTTCAGGGCGGGCGGTCGGTCGTTCAAAGGGGAGAACTGACATGTCATCAGGCGTGCTGAGTGTGCTCGGCTACGGGCTGGGTACCGTCATCGGTTTTATCATTGTTGCGACGCTGGTGGTCTGGTTCATACAGGACGTCACGCAGAAAAAGCACACTGTGCTGCGCAATTACCCGGTGATCGGTCGCCTGCGTTACAAGTTGGAAGAGCTCGGGGAGTACTTCCGCCAGTATTTTTTCATGGGCGACCGTGATGAGTTGCCGTTCAACCGCGCCACGCGCGGCTGGGTTTACCGTCTGGCCAAGGCCGAAGGCGGCATTATCGGATTCGGTTCGACCAGCGATATGAGTGAGCCCGGCTCGGTGCTGTTTGTCAATGCGCCCTATCCGGTGCTCGATGAAGACCGTCTGCCCACGCCGCCGCTGGTGATTGGCGCCGGCTATTGCGAAAACCCCTTTCTTGCCCATTCGATCGTGAATATCAGCGGCATGAGTTATGGCGCCATTTCGGCTCCGGCGGTGCGCGCGCTGTCGTATGGGGCGGCCGAGGCGGGATGCTGGATGGACACGGGGGAGGGCGGACTGTCGCCGCATCACCTCGAGGGCAAGTGCGATGTGATGATGCAGATCGGCACCGCGCGCTATGGCATTCGCGACGTAGACGGCAGTTTTTCGCCGTCCAAGGCAAAAGAGATCGCACGTCATGTCAAGGCTTTCGAGATCAAGTTGTCGCAGGGCGCCAAACCGGGCAAGGGGGGCGTGCTGCCCGCCAGCAAAGTCACAGAGGAAATCGCACGCATTCGTGGCATCCCGGTAGGCCAGGATTCGATCAGCCCCAATCGCCATACGGACATCGCCAACGTCGATCAGTTGCTGGACAAGATAGCCTATGTGCGTGAACTGACGGGACGTCCGGTCGGTGTCAAGACAGCCATCGGCGGTTGGCAGTTCATGAACGAACTCTGCGACGCCGTCAACCGCCGCGGCCTTGAGTACGCGCCCGATTTTCTGGCCATAGACGGGGGCGAAGGCGGTTCGGGGGCGGCGCCACAGGCCTTGATGGACCACATGGCCTTGTCAATCAACGAAGCGCTGCCGCGTGTTGTTGATGCGTTGATCGAGTCGGGGTTGAGGGATCGCGTGCGCGTGATCGCCGCCGGAAAATTGGTGACCTCTGCCCGTGCCGCATGGGCCTTGTGTGTAGGCGCCGATTTTGTCAACACCGCGCGCGGTTTCATGTTCTCGCTGGGCTGTATCCAAGCCATGCGCTGCCATCAGAATACCTGTCCGACGGGCGTGGCCACGCACAACCACCGCCTTCAGCGCGGTCTGGTGGTCGAGGAGAAATACAAGCGTGTCGCCAATTACGCCATGAGCATGAATAAGGAAATTGACATGATCGCCCACTCCTGCGGCGGCCGGCATGCGCGCGAGTTGCGACGCGAGCATGTGCGTATCGTGCAAATGGCGGGTCAGAGCATTGCAATGAACATGCTGCACCCGTATCCGCAGGTCGGCGCGCAGCGTACGCCCGCCTGAGCGCTATTGCCGGGCACGATAGCTGGAAATGCCCGTCCGGCGCGGCTTTCCAGCATGTCTCTTGCGCTGCTTAGGCTGAACCGAGGGTGGCGCCGCGCGGTCCGGCCAGCATGTTGATCTGGCGGTCATGGAAGGCGCGCACACCGGGCCGGTGGGCGATGCTGATGATCGCCGATTGCGGCAGCCGCTCCCGCAATAGCGCGTACATCGCGTTTTCAAGATGCTCATCGAGCGATGCGGTCGCCTCGTCAAGGAACAGCCAGTCCGGTCGGTGGAGCAGGGCGCGCGCGATGGCGAGGCGTTGTTGTTCCCCCGGACTCAACTGCATGGCCCAGCCCTGGCG
>CAMDRY010000246.1 GCA_945906975.1 Bordetella parapertussis
CGTCATCGTGTGCAAGTGCGGCATCAATGTCATGCCGTGCTTCGTCAATGCGTCCCAAGGCGGCGAGCGCATACCCACGGTTGAGCCGCGTCTGCGCGTCAGAGGGTGAGATCGCGAGTGCGTCGCTTGCCGCCATGATGACATGCTGATGGCGGCGGGCGTTCAGGTATGACTCAACCAGATTGCGGTGTGCGTCCGGCGATTCGGGGCACGCGGTGAGAAAGCGGCGGTTGTTCTCGATCGCATCGCCGGTGCGTCCGAGCCGGAGTAGTACAACGCCGCGGTTTTGCAGTGACCCTGCATGGGATCTGTTGATACTTAGCGCGTGATCATAGTGGGCAAGCGCTGCAATATCATTGCCCATGAGTTCTTGTACGAGGCCGACACTGAACAGCATTTGCGTATCGGATGGATGACGGCGCAGCCAACTTAGGCCTTGTGCGAGCGCCGCATCGGTTTGCCCGGTCTGGCATGAGAGGGCAATCCGGGCAAGTGCGGCTTGCCGGTGTCCGGGATCGAGCGCCAGCACATGTTCAAACGCGAGTAATGCGGCTGGCAGGTCACCAATCTGATGCCGGCATGCGCCAAGAAGGAACCACGCCGCGGAGTCGGTGGGATGAGTGGTGCAATGCGACTGAAGTGATGCGGCGGCTTCGGGGGTTTTCCCAGCCGCTATTTGCTCCTCAGCTTGGCTGAGCGTGGCGTCCCGGCGTTGCAAGCAGTGCTAGCGTTTCAGGGCGACCACCCCCACCACGCCGGTGCCGAGTACGGTGGTGAGAATCGAATAGGAGAAGCCCGCATTGGTCGCGCCGGCACCGGCGAAAAAACCGCTGACTGCAAGGGTGGAGGAGCTGTTGTTCAGGGTGTTGGCGCCGGTCGTAAAGTTGGTCGAGTTGCCCGAGCCGCTGAAGCTGGCGGTGCTGGTGTTCAGGGACATGCCGTTGATGGTGGCGTTGAAGCTTTTTCCCGAAATCGATCCGGTGAAATTCACATTGACCACATTGCTGCTGAAGTTGCCGTTCAGCATTGCCGAATTGAGCGAACCAGTGGCGCTGCCGTCTGAGGTCGTCGGTTTGGTCGAGCCCATCAAACTATAGCTGTAGGTTGCGCCTGTTGGCAGACTGGCGGCAGCAGTGGGCAGGCCGACGACATAGTGAAATCCCGACGGGTATGTAGTGGACGTTCCGTTGACACTGACCGGACTTGTCCAGCGCCCCCAGGAAATAATGCCATCTTTTGTGCCGAAATCGTCAGTGCCGCCGATGAGGGTATTGGTGGTCGGACCATGGACGAAAGAGGTCATCCCGCTATTGTCATCGAAGGTGACGCTCACCGGAACGCCCAGGGCGGCGGTGCTGCCGGCAGTGGACGCGACCGCGTAGCCGGCACCGGATATGAGGGACCTGCGCCCCGACCCAAGGTCCGTGCTGCCTGTCTCGGTACGGTTTTCCCCCGAAGAGAATGTGTTGTCGTTTGAGGATGTCTTGTCTTCAGTGACGAATGTTTTTTGCCGCCTGTTCTCGCCGCTCGGTGCCGGTACGTTCGGTCCCTGGCTGGTCTGCTGCGGCGGCTTGCCCGGGTCGGTGGCGGTGCCGGCCCTGCCGGCAGGAATGTCAAGTGATCCGGCGCCGGTGGTCAGTGTCCATACGCCGCTTGTGCCCTGGACGAGGGTCGAACCATCCGTGCCCACCGAAATGACCCCGCCGGTGCCGCGTATGCCTATCGTGGCGGTGGGCGTGCTGAGTCGATAGGCGTCGCGGTTGCGACGGCCCACAAGGCCGGTTACGGTGCGCATTGCCCCTTTTACGAGGTTGAAGAATGCTTTTTCCAGTCCGTCGGACTTGTCATCGAACGCGTAGTTGGTGATGGAAAAATCAGTATTTGGTTGCAGCGAAACATAGGAGCCGTCGGAGAAGCGAATTTGCGCGCGGCCACTGGCGTCGCTGATGATGCGGTCGCCTGTCTTGACTTCGTTGCCCTTGGCCAGTTGGCGGGCGCCGCCGTTGCTGTCGGTGACGGTGACGTTGCCCGCGGTGAAGTCCACGCGGCCGGTGTTGGCCATGGCGGTATGGGCAAAGGCGGCCGAAATCGCCGCGAGCAGCAGGCCGCGTGTACTGGGTCGGAGGCGCAAGGAATGGCTCATGGCTGAAGTCTTTGCAGAAAAATGGGGCAGTGTGTATTAACCGCCAAAACGATCAAGCCGGACAGGAACTAAGTCACTTATACGGCTCTGGAATCGGGCTCTAGAAGTCTCGTCGCAGCAACACCGAAGCCATGCTGCGGGTGAATTTGCTGGTCGCGATATTCGACTTGTTGTCGGTATAGGAAATCTGCGGGCTCAGGGTCCAGCCCTGGGCGAAACTGTAATTGACGCCGGCGCGAAGGTCGGATTGCTCGTCCGCGCGTTGGGTCAGGAAGAGCGGTTCCTGCCCGTCATAGCGGCGTTGCTCGGCGCTGACAGAGGCAAACAATACCGTCTGGACGGCAATGTCCAGTTGGCCGCCGATGCGGGCGCCAAGCGGCTTGTGTCCGAGGTGTCTCACCCCCGGTGCGGTTTCTTTTTCCTCGCCGGCATAAATGCTGCCGAATACCACCGCATTACGCGATCCGCCAAGGCCCTCGGCAAACGCCAGCCCGTAGATGCCGCGGCGCGCATTGCGAATGGCCTGCGACGGATAGCGCAGGTCTGAGATTTGCGTGAACGCGGTGATGGAGCGCGTGTCGCTGTAGTAATGCTGCCATTGGGCCACCAGGCCAGTGGTGTCGCGAAAGCGCGTGTTATCGACGCTGAAGCTCTGCACTTGCACGCCTGCTGAGATGGCTTCCTTGCCGCGCGCCCAGCGCGCACCGAGATTGCCGTCTATTGAATTGGTGTCGAACTGCTTTTGCGTGCTGTTGAGCTTGCCGTTGACCGCAACACCGGCGAGCAGCGCCCATTCTTCCGTGATTGGCTGAACTAGATTGACGCCGCCGGCGAGACTGGTGAAGTTGTCGCCAATGCGGGTGCTGCCGGCCCCAAGGTTGACGATCGCGCCGCCCAGTGCGGGAAGTGCAATTTGTCCGTTGCCGGTGGCGCTGTTGACGTTGCTGTCGGTGCCGAGGCCCAATTCAAAGTAGGCCGACAGACGGCGCCCGTCTGCTATCAACGCACCAAGCAGCCGGTCTATGGTCTGTTTGACCGCATCCGGGGGGTTGCTGGCGAGTACGTTCCGAAACTCGCGTTTGGCATTTTCGCGTTCACCCAGTTCCACATAGGCGCGGGCAATCTCGGCGCGCGCCTGCTGGTAGTCTGGGTTGACCGCGAGGACGCGCTCTAGCGCGAAGACGGCCTGCTGCGCATCGCCGGCATCCAGTGCGGCGAGGCCAAGCAGGTAGTCGTATTCAAGATTTCCGGCGCGGTCGCCTTCCAGCGGCAGCAAGAGCTCAAGCGCTGCCTTGGAATTTTTCTGCGCAACCATGCCCCGAGCGCGGTCGAGCAGGTCGTCCGCGAGCGCGAGGTTTTGCCAAGATGAAAGCAAAACAATGGTGCCTAAGAAAATGACTTTAAAAGTTTTTGTGTTTTTTTCTTTCACTTTAAATTCAATATTTTACATTAAGATTATTAATGTTTAATATTATTATGGGTGAGAAAAACAGGCAAAGCAGGCGGTGGCATGGTTTATCGCGTTATGGTCCGGGGCCAAATCCTGATCAGACCTGTTTGCTGCAGAGTTTGCAGCCAGGCCCAAACCAGCGGTAAATCAGCGACTGGCGCGGGCTTTCAGGTGGTGCATGGGGCCGCCGCGGAAGGGCGCGAAGCCTGTGCCGAAGATCAGCCCGGCGTCAGCCAGATCGGCGTCGGCGACGATGCCCTCGGCGACGACTTTTTGTGTTTCATCCAGGTACGGACGTATCAGGCGCTCAATCAACCCTTCATCAATTTTTCCCGCCGGGTGTTTCTGCGGCTTGCCCTTGATCCATTGGTAAAAGCCGTCAGCGGTTTTTTTGCCCAGCTTGCCGGCGTTAACCAGTTCCATCAGGCGTTTAGGCGGCTTGGCATTCGCACTTGCAAGCGCTGTTCCGGCGTGTACGCAAATATCCAGGCCCACGGTGTCTGCCAGTTCAATCGGCCCCATGGGCATGCCGAATTGCTCCATCGCCGCGTCGATGGTCTCGATCGCGATTCCTTCGTCGGCCATGCGAAACGCATTGGCGATATAAGGACCGAGCACACGGTTGACCAAAAAGCCCGCGGAGTCCTTGACGTGCAGCGGCAGCTTGTCGATCTGGCGCACGAAGGCGGCGGCGTTGCCCGCGATCGCCGCGTCGGTGTTGCCGGCCGAGACGATTTCGACCAGTTGCATCTGCGGTACCGGATTGAAGAAATGTATGCCGACAAGACGCGAGGGGCGGGCAAGGTTTGCGCCGATATCCGCCAGCTTCAGGCTTGACGTATTTGTGGCCATTATCGCGCCCGGCTTGGCGATTTTTTCGAGGTTCGCGAAAAGTGCCCGCTTCGCCTCAAGGTTTTCGAAAATAGCCTCGATGATCACATCGGCGTGGCGTGCCCCGTCGCCCGTGATATCGGGAACCATCAGGTCAGTCGCATCGCGGATGCGCGCCTTGTCGCGCAGGCGGCGTTGGAACAGTTGGGCGGCGCGTTGCATTGCCGGGGCGATCCGTTCGGCGTTCTGGTCTTGCAGCGTCACCGTCAGCCCGCGCATCGCACACACCGCCGCGATGTCGCCACCCATTACGCCGGCACCGATGATATGCACGTGCTTTGCCGTGAAGCTGCTGTCCTTGCCCAACGCCTTCATGCGTTCCTGCAAAAAGAAAATGCGAATCAGGTTGCGCGCCGTATCGCCCTCAATGAGTGTGGCCACCGATGCCCGATCGCCGGGCGGTGGCGCAAACGGATCGCCATCGTATTTTTGCCACAGGTCAAGGATGGCATAGGGTGCCGGGTAGTGCTCGCGCCGCGCCTTTGTGGCAAGTTGCTTGCGCGCCTGCGCGGCGACGATGCCCTTGAGCGGGCCGTTCATGAGCGCCATCAGGAAGGGCAGTTTTCGCGCTGGCGGCGCCTCCATCAGCATCATGCGCGCCGTGTTCTCCATGATGCGCGGCGGCACGTTTGCGTCAACGAGTCCCATTTTCCGCGCGCGTTTGGCGTCTATGCCTTTTCCGGTCATCAGCATGTCCAGCGCTGCGGCCGGCCCGACAAGGCGCGGCAGGCGCTTCACGCCACCCCACGCAGGCAGGATGCCGAGCATGACCTCGGGCAGTGCCATGCGGGTTTTCGGATCATCCACGGCCACACGGTAGCGGCAGGCCAGTGCGAGTTCCAGACCGCCGCCCATGCAAAATCCGCGCACCAGCGCCAGTGTCGGAAAGGGCAGGGAGGCGAGCTTGTTGAGCACGTCCCAGCCGCGGCGCACGATGGCGAGGCCATCGGCGGC
>CAMDRY010000247.1 GCA_945906975.1 Bordetella parapertussis
AGAACGCTGGATAATCTCCCTGAAACGCTTGAGCAGGCCCGCGGGCATGCCGATGCCGTCTAGCGTCTGGACACCAGCGGCGCGGCTCAACAGACGCATGACAATCGACTCGCCGTGCTGGGTTGGCATGGTCGAAATGCGTACATCAACCTGCTCGCCGCGCGCCTTGACATCGAAGCGGCCATCCTGCGGCAGTCGTTTTTCGGAAATATCCAAGCCCGCCGTCAGTTTGACCCGCTGCACCAGGGCGGAGGAAATTTTCTTGTCCGCCTCTGTCTGGAGCTGCAGATTGCCGTCGATGCGAAAACGGATCCGCAGCGCCCCCTCCATTGGCTCGATGTGTATGTCGGAGGCCTTCACCTGGATCGCGTCTTCAAATACCGACTGCAGCAACTTGACGACCGGCGCATCCTCGGCGCCGGCGCTAAGCGCGCCAAAGTCAACCACCTCACCAAGGTCGTCCCCCAACTCGCGCGCCAGACTGGTGATTTCCTCGGTACGGCGGTAAACACGGTCAAAGGATTCGAGCAGGAGACTTTCACTAACGACCGCCAGTTCGATCTCGCGCTTGAGAATCCGGGTTATCTCGTCATAAGCAAACAGGTCGCTCGGGTCGGCCAGCGCGACAAGGTAACTCTGCGGCCGCTCCTCCAGCACCAGCGCGCGAAAGCGCCGCGCCTGTACTTCGGGCAGCCGGCGCGCCACGGCGGCGTTGAAGGTGAATTGCTTGAGGTTGATAAAGGGAATATTGAGTTGGCGCGACAAGGCCTCGCTGATCTGGTCTTCGCTGACAAACGAAGACTCGACCAGCACGCGACCGAGCCGGCGCCCGCTGCGCTTTTGCAGCTCCAGCGCTTCGCGCAACTGCTCCTGCGAAATAGCCTTGACCTGCACAAGAAGGTCACCGATGCGGATTTTTTCTGGTTTCGCCATTGCCGACCTTACTCCCCTGAGCGTAGTGCTTAGCCACCGCCAACGCACGGCATCAGCACCATCAATACCTCGAAAATACCCTGCTTTGCAATCGCACTGCAACGTCACTTGCACTCACCATCAGGACTTTTCACCCTTTATGCTGCGCAAAACCATGCCCTCCAGCGCCGGAAAAGCGTCGGGGATGTCCTGCGATACCGCCCGCAATGCCGTCAAAAACAGTTCGGACTGGCCCGGGTACATCAACAGCGCACGGCGCAAGTAAACCACCGCCCGTTCATTCTGCCCGTCCAGTGCAAGCAGTAACACATGTTTGTAAGCAACCGGCCAGATCGGCGCATAGCGCAGCGCCGTGCCGTTGAATTCCAGCTTGTCGGCCAGGTTGTTGCGATCGGGCAAAATCGCACCTGTCATCGCCAGGTCAATCGCCGGACGCAGCAGCAGGGCACGATCCATTTTGAACAAAATATCCTGGTAGCCGAGAAAACTCGCCAGGTCGTCGCGCCGGATGCGCAAATAACTCTGGAACCAGTCCTCAAAACGGTTGTAGTTCTGCCAGGTCGCGCCCAGGATCAGCGCGCCCATCAGCAGCATGAGAGCGACCACCGCGCGCAACTTGGCGCCGAGCGCGGACGGAAAACCGTCCTTTTCCGTGAGGCCCATCAGCACGGCGGCCGGGCCGAGAAAATGGGCATACCAAAGGGGAAATTCGACCATGCTGTGTATGGCCTCGACGCCCACGAGCGCAAACAACCACCACTCCGCCAACTTGAATTCGACGCGCCGCGACCGCCAAGCCCAGGTTCCCACCGCCATCGCAACGCAAGCCGTGCCAAGCAAGCCTGTTTCGGCCAGCAGTTGCATAACAATGCTGTGGGCGTGGCGCGACTGCCCGGGGAACACGCTATCGGCGAACAATTCGATGTGCAAAAAATAATTCCAGGCGTACTCGCCAAAACCCGCCCCCAGCAGCGGCGCATCGGCAAACATCAGCCACGCCTGCCGCCAAAACAACATGCGTATCGAAGGCTTGGCGTTTTCCGCATAAATGCTTTGCGAAGCCAGGCGCGAGCTGATCGTGTCCGGCGGCCCGGCCAAACCCACGAACCAGCCGCTCTGGTGGACAAAGACTTCCATGCACACCGACAACACCATCGCGCCGGCAAGCCAAAACAGCATTTTCCTTGCCGCAGGCGTGCGCGACAATGCGGCCCAAACGGCCGACAGCAGCACGAACCAGACGAGGTAAAGCCAGGCCGAGCGCGAACTGGACAGCGATACACCGAGCAAGAGCAACGCACCGGCGAAAATGGCAAAACCGGCGGACAAGCGCCCGCGCTGCACCAGGTAGGCGAGGGAAGCGAGCGCGAGGCAAAGCAGGTTCGCAAACAGGTTGGCTTGATTGATGTTGCCGAAGGCGTGCTGGCCCTGCATCGCCGAGATTGCCTTGGGCAGGTCGCGCGCATCGATGAAATACTGCAACAGCCCGAACACGGCATTCAGCATGCCGGCCACCAGCAAGGCAAAAGCCAGCACCTCGCAAATGCGCTCCAGGCTGAGGCTGCGTCGCAATTCGCTACCCAGCCATAGCAGCATTGCCGCCCACAACACGTACAAGCCCCCCGTCACCGCCTGCTCGTAATAGGCCACCAGTTCGAGCTCAACCTGCAGGCCGAGCACGGCGGCGAACGCCAGCAGCCACAGCGCCGAGTGCGGAATGACCAGGCCCGCGCGCGGATGGGCAAGCAATATCGCCCCCACGGCGAGCAGGCCAAGCCCGATGGCCAGCCCTTCCTGATAGAAGGTCGGCAGGGGATACGCGTGGTGCGAGAGCAGGAAGGGCAGCGAGAACATCAGCGCGAGAAAAAACAGCGCCGCGTGGGCGGCAAGCGTGCCGCGCGCGGGAAACGACCTGATGTTTAACGAAATGATAAGCTGGCCTCTGCTTAAGCGGGTTCGAGCCAAGAATACAGGCTGCGCTGTATCGTGCTCCGACTTCGCCCATTTTCACCGGCCCCACGCCATGCCATTGCAAGCCCTCGCCGTCGACGCCTACGGCACCCTCTTCGACATTCACTCACAGCCTTGCCCAATTGCCCGCCCTGCTCACCTTAGCAACCGGGGTTTGCAGGTATCATGACGCCCTGCTCATTCATCAGACTGTAATCGTGAACTTTTGCTCCAACTGCGGCGCCACTGTCGCGCTGAAAATTCCGCCCGGCGACAACCTGCCACGCCATGTCTGCGAGGCCTGCAACACCATCCATTATCAGAACCCGCGCATGATCCTGGGCACCATTCCCGAATACGGCGACAAGATCATATTGTGCAAACGCGCCATAGAGCCGCGCTACGGCAAATGGACGCTGCCAGCGGGCTTCATGGAAAACGGCGAATCGACCGCAGAAGCGGCGCTGCGCGAAACACGCGAAGAAGCCAATGCCAATGTTGAACTGGGCGCGTTGTTTTCCATGTTGTCCGTGCCTCACGTCCACCAGGTGCACATTTTTTACCGCGCCACGCTGCTTGACCTTAACTTCGGTCCCGGCGAGGAAAGCCTGGAAGTGGCATTGTTCAGCGAAGCGGACATCCCCTGGTCGGAGCTCGCCTTTCGCACCATCTCGACCACATTGCAGCACTACTTTGATGACCGAAAAACAGGCCGCTTCGCGCTGCACTCCGGATCGATAGCGCCGCAACATCCCTGACCGGCCGGCGCTGAGCTTCGCCAAGCGGATTTGAGCGCAAAGACCGACAGCACGCGCGCGTTTTGAACAGGCCTTGCCAGGCCTTTGGCCGTCGCGTGTTGCGTCAGGCGTGCAATATTGCCAAGAGCCCGGCAAGATGGCCAATGCCGAACGCCTACCTTCCTGAGCAAAGACCATGATCCCCTGGCTGCAAGACGACGCCCCCTTCCCCGATATCGAGACCGCCCTTGCCGATCCGAACGGTCTGCTGGCGGCGG
This sequence comes from Bordetella parapertussis, assembly GCA_945906975.1. The sequence continues at coordinate 3,899 of CAMDRY010000247.1, forward strand.
GCGACGATCTCAGCGCAGAACGCCTGCTGGCCGCCTACCGCCGCGGCATTTTCCCCTGGTTTTCCGCCGGCCAACCGGTACTGTGGTGGTCTCCGGCTCCGCGCATGGTCTTGTTCCCGGCCGAACTGAAGGTGTCGCGCTCGCTTGCCAAGGTACTGCGCAACAGCGCTTATGAGATTCGCTTTGACACGGTCTTCCAAGACGTCATGCGCGCCTGCGCGGCGCCGCGCCCCGGCCAACACGGCACCTGGATTACCGACGACATGGTCAACGCCTACGCCAGGCTGCATTCCCTCGGCTACGCCCATTCGGTGGAAACCTGGGTGGAGGGCGAACTCGCCGGCGGACTGTATGGGATCGCCATCGGCGGCATGTTTTACGGTGAATCCATGTTCATGCGCCGTCGCGATGCCTCCAAAATAGCGCTGGTGCAACTGGTGCGCCAGCTTGCCACGCGCGGCTTTGGCATGATCGACTGCCAGATGCGCACCGGCCACCTCGCTTCACTCGGCGGCCGCGAAATTCCCCGGACAGAATTTTCACAACGGCTGGCGGAGTTGATAAACTACCCGCTCCCGACCGGCAACTGGACCGCAAGCAAACGCATCGATGTCGCAGCTTAACGACCTCCCCGACGCCGTACTGCAGTTCTACGTCACGGCGCCCTACCCCTGCAGCTACCTGCAGGGGAAAATGGCCCGCTCGCAGGTCGCCACCCCAAGCCACCTGATCAGCTCCGAGCTTTACGGCGACCTGGTGCGACTCGGCTTTCGCCGCAGCGGCATCTTCACCTACCGCCCCTATTGCGACGCCTGCCGCGCCTGCGTGCCGGTGCGCCTGCCCGTCGCAAAATTCAACATGGCACGCCACCAGAAGCGCGCCATGGCAAAGCACCGGCATCTCGAGGCAAGCAGCCAGGGGCTGCGCTTTCGCATCGAGCACTACAACCTTTACCTGCGCTACCAGGCGCAGCGCCACGCCGGCGGCGGCATGGACCAGGACAGCCGCGACCAATATTCGCACTTCCTGCTGCAAAGCCGCGTCAACACCCGCCTCATCGAGTTTCGCGACGAAGGCCGGCTGGTCATGGTGAGCATCGTCGACTTTCTCCCCGACGGCATCTCCTCGGTCTATACCTTCTTTGACCCGGAAATCAGCGGCGCGAGCCTGGGCACCTACAACATCCTGTGGCAGATCGAGCAATGCCGCAGCCTCGGCCTGCCCTATCTCTACCTTGGTTACTGGATCGCCGAGAGCCGCAAAATGGCCTACAAGGCGCGCTTCAAACCCATAGTGGGTCTGGTCAACGGCAGCTGGGCGCAGCTCAACACCGGCTCCGCTAAGACCTGAGCAAACAAGAAGCAACCCGCCGGTAAGCAGCCGGCCGACAGGCTGCGCCGGAACACAGCAGCGCCTCTGTTAAAATCACCACCATGTACAGCCTGCTGCGTCCCCTCCTGTTTAAACTCGACCCTGAAGATGCCCACAGCGCTGCCATGCTGGGCCTCGAT
>CAMDRY010000248.1 GCA_945906975.1 Bordetella parapertussis
AGCTGGCGCGCGAATAGCCCATCATGGTCCTCGCATCGATCGCTCGATGCTGCAGTTAGAGACCGAATATACGTGCGCAGTCGTACCTACACGCCAAAGAACGGTCAGCTTGCAAACGAGGAGGGGTCCATATACGGGTTTTCAGTCGACTGGAAAGCCTTATCCGACGGGCCTTTCCAGCCGGTTTACCAAGGCTCAGTGCTCCTTTTCCTGCGTAGCGGTGGCTGCGACCTGCGCGGACTTTGCAAAAATCATCGCGCTTTTTTTCCAGTCAACCTTGATCAAATCCTTCGGGCCAAAGCGACCCTCGAGAATTTCCCGCGACAGCGGATTCTCCAGTTGCTGCTGGATTGCGCGCTTCAACGGCCGCGCCCCATAAACCGGGTCGAAACCGGCACGTGCCAGCTCGGCCAGCGCGGCATCGGTAACCTCGAGTTCGATCTCCAGCTTGGCCAGACGCCGCTCAAGCAGGCGCAACTGTATCTTGGCGATACCCTGGATATGCTTCTCATCCAACGCATGGAACACCACGATCTCGTCGATGCGGTTGACGAACTCCGGGCGGAAATGCGATTTCACCTCACCCATGACGGCGAGCTTGATCACGCCCGGATCGCTGCCTGACATGCTCTGTATCATCTGCGACCCCAGATTGGAGGTCATTACGATAACGGTGTTCTTAAAATCTACAGTGCGCCCCTGGCCATCGGTCATCCGACCATCGTCCAGCACCTGCAGCAACACGCCAAACACATCCGGATGCGCCTTCTCAACTTCATCGAGCAGGATCACAGAATAGGGTTTCCGGCGTACCGCTTCGGTCAGGTATCCGCCCTCGTCATAGCCCACATAGCCCGGCGGCGCGCCGATCAAGCGCGCAACCGAATGCTTTTCCATAAACTCGGACATGTCGATGCGAATGAGGTGATCTTCCGAGTCGAACAAAAAACCGGCGAGCGCCTTGCACAACTCGGTCTTGCCCACACCTGTGGGTCCGAGAAAAAGAAACGAACCGTAGGGCTTGTCCGGATCGGACAGACCGGCGCGCGAGCGGCGTATCGCGTCAGAGACAAGCCGCACGGCCTCGTTCTGGCCGACGACGCGATCGTGCAGCTTGGCCTCCATGCTCAACAACTTGTCGCGCTCGCCCTGCATCATCTTTGCAACAGGAATACCGGTGGCGCGCGAAACCACCTCGGCGATCTCCTCCGCACCGACTTGCGTGCGCAGCAACCGCGGCTTCTCGCCTTCGGCCGGGCCTTTCTCGGCCTTCTTCAATTGCGCTTCGAGTTGCGGCATTTTGCCGTATTGCAACTCCGACACCCGCTGCCAGTCGCCCTTGCGCGTGGCCGCCTCCATCTCGAGCTTGACCTTTTCAAGGTCCTCTTTGATGTGCTGCGAACCCTGCACGCTGGCCTTCTCGGCCTTCCATATCTCCTCAAGGTCTGAATATTCACGATCGAGTTTTTTTATCTCGTCTTCAATCAAGCCAAGCCTGCGCTGCGAACCGTCGTCCTTCTCGCGCTTCATCGCCTCGCGCTCAATCTTGAGCTGTATCAGCCGGCGGTCGAGTTTATCCATGACCTCGGGCTTGGAGTCGATTTCCATTTTGATGCGCGCCGCCGCCTCGTCTATGAGGTCGATAGCCTTGTCCGGCAGGAAACGGTCGGTGATATAGCGGTGCGACAATTCGGCAGCAGCGACGATGGCCGGGTCGGTGATATCGACGCCATGGTGAACTTCGTATTTTTCCTGCAGGCCGCGCAGGATGGCGATGGTCGACTCGACCGACGGCTCCTGCACCATGACCTTCTGGAAACGCCGTTCGAGTGCGGCGTCTTTTTCGACATATTTGCGATACTCATCCAGCGTGGTCGCGCCGACGCAATGCAACTCGCCGCGCGCAAGTGCCGGCTTGAGCATGTTGCCCGCATCCATGGCACCCTCGGCCTTGCCGGCGCCAACCATGGTGTGCAATTCGTCAATGAACACGATGATACGGCCCTCATCAAGGGAGATTTCCTTGAGTACTGACTTGAGACGCTCCTCGAATTCACCGCGATATTTTGCCCCGGCAAGCAAGGAGGCCATGTCCAACGACAACACGCGCTTGCCTTTGAGCGAATCGGGCACTTCGCCAGCAACAATGCGCTGGGCAAGGCCCTCGACGATGGCGGTCTTGCCCACTCCCGGTTCGCCGATCAACACTGGATTGTTCTTGGAGCGGCGCTGCAATATCTGTATCACGCGCCGTATTTCATCGTCGCGCCCGATGACCGGGTCAAGCTTGCCCTTGCGCGCAAGTTCGGTCAGGTCGACGCAGTATTTTTTTAGCGCTTCGCGCTGGCCCTCGGCTTCCGGACTCGCCACCGACTCGCCGCCTCGCACCGCCTTGACCGCTTCCTCAATCGCTTTTTTGCTGCCTCCGGCTTCCTTGAGTAGTCGCCCAGCCTCCCCTTTGTCCGACGCGAGCGTGAGCAAAAACAACTCCGAAGAGATGTACTGGTCACCAAGCTTTTGCGCCTCTTTGTCAGTGAGATTGAACAGGTTGTTCAATTCACGCGATATCTGCACCTCCCCGCCTGCACCCTCGACTTTAGACAAACCTGAAATAGCCTGTTTGAGCGATTCACGCAGACGCGCAAGGTTCACCCCGGCGCGAGCGGCAAGCGATGCGGTGCCGCCGTCTTCCTGTGCAAGCAGCGCCGAGAGCACGTGTATGGGCTCAATGTAAGGGTTGTCGTTACCAAGGGCGAGACTTTGCCCATCAGCCAAAGCCTGTTGGAATTTGGTCGTTAATTTGTCAAGGCGCATACCTGGCTCCGCAGTTGATATCGGTATATCCACAATGGGGCCAAGGGATTGTTTTTCAAGGGTAGCGTCGCTAAAATTCACCGTAACGGCGTGTTTGGCTTAGACTCGGCCTGCTGCGGCACTTATGACATCGACATGAAATTCGAGCTTGAAGAGCACATCGGGAAGTACCAGATAATCGAGGAAATCGGCAAGGGTTCGACCAGCCGCGTTTACCTCGGCCGCGATCCCTTCACAGGCCGCGAAGTCGCCATCAAGGTTTTCCTGTTCGACGACAATCTTTCCGAGCAGACGGCGCGGATGCTGAAAAAGGGCTTTCTTGCAGAGGCCGGCCTGGCGGGAAAACTGCAGCACCCGCATATCGTCGAAATCCTCGACGCCGCCAGCGACAGCGAGCGCAGCTACCTCGTCATGGACTATGTGCCCGGGACGACGCTAGAAGCCTACTGCGATGTCACCACCCTGCTGCCACTGCACAAAGTGGTCGAGATTATATTCAAGATCATCCGCGCACTGGACTACGCCTTCCAGCACGGTGTCATCCACCGCGACATCAAGCCGGGCAACATTCTGCTGTCGGCCGGCGGCGACATCAAGGTCAGTGACTTCGGCTCATCTTTCCAGCGTGTTCACGGGCATGAGACGACACAATTGTCCGGCATCGGCTCACCGGCCTATATGTCGCCCGAGCAGATCCGCCTCGAGCACGTCAGCCACCAGACCGACATTTACTCGCTCGGCGTGCTGATGTACAAGTTGCTGACCGGTCGCCTGCCCTACACCGCGTCCAACCAGGTCAGCCTCACCTACGAAATCCTCAACGTGCCGCCGCAGCGACCCTCGACCTTCAGACCGGACCTACCGCCGCTGCTCGACGAAATCGTGCTCAAGGCCATGGAAAAGGACGCCTCACGACGCTATACGACCTGGATTGATTTCGGTAAAGACCTGACCCGCGCCTTCAATTCACTGCGCATGGCCGGGGAACAGGCCACCGACTCGGAAAAATTCACCGAACTGCGTCGATTGCCATTTTTTTCCGACTTTGACGACGTCGCGCTTTGGGAGGTTTTGCGCATTGGCGCATGGCGTTCCATGCCCCCCGGCGAGCTCATCATCCGCGAAGGCGAACAGGGCGACAGCCTTTTCATGCTGGTATATGGCGAAGTTGCTGTCACCCTCACGGGCAAGTCGCTTAGCGTGATCAAGCGCGGCGGCTGCTTTGGCGAGATGCTTTACTTCAGTGAAAATGCCGCAAGCCGCAGCACGACGGTCACGACGCTCACCGATGTGACTGTCATCGAGATAAAAGCCAAGGCCTTGAATGCGGCGACAGAAGCCACCCAGGTTGGTTTCAACAAGGCGTTCATGCGCGTGCTTATTGAACGCCTTACCCAGGCCAACGTGCGGCTCGCCGACCACGCCTAAGCCGATTCGCCGGCGCCCACCCGTCTGCCCCTCAACCGCGCCAACACCTTAAGTGCGCAACCGCACGGTGGCTGGGCCTGATCAGAAGCCCACAGCAATGCGCGCCCGCCGGGCATCGCCTCGATGACCGGGTCGGTCGCCCGCTCGGCGGCATAGGCAAACCACAAGGTCGTCTCAGCACGCGCCTTGTCCCAGATCACAAGCTGTTGGACATCGGCAAGAAGCTTATATGCCTGCTTGAGCAAGCGCTGGACTGCGCGCGTGAATGTCATCCCGGGCCGGGGAGCGCGTGAACAAGGCAAGCCCCAATTTTTCTTCCAGCGCCCGTATCTGCCCCGACAAAGCAGGCTGGCTCAGCTGCAACTTCTCAGAGGCCTTGGTCAAATGCCCCAATTCCGCCACCGTCACAAAGGCCCTGAGGGCGTAAATTTCCATGAGTCGGACATTAAATCTTCAGTTTTTAGCCAGGATTACGCTCAATATAGTGCATTGCAACATGGACTTAGCAAGGTCATTTACGGCGCCGATATCCCCTATCCAAATATCTGATTGGAATTAGTCTAAAAGAACACTTATCTTGTTTATGTGCAGCGCAGCATTTGTTTTTAATCAATAGTATAAAAGGAGTATGCCATGAAACTCACATTCCCACATTACGAAGGCGACAGCATTCTTCGCCCATTTATATCACCCGTCTTAGCGCACCCGCTAAAGAGCGTGAAAGCAGCCGAATTGCTGCCCAGCAACATTACTGCGATTAATCCAGATCCTGTCCTCTTCAACAGCCTCGAACTGGAATCGCAAGTTCGCAGATTGCGCCGCGAGTATCTGCGCGAATGGATAAAAGGCATTTTCGACCGTAAGAGCAACTAAGCAAGCTACAGCGTACGCAGCGATCGTGGGGCGGCTTTCTCCTCCGCAACGTCAATCTCACGTTCGTCTGCGCCTGTCGCGCCAGGGATTGGTCCAAAGAAACGAGGAAACGCAGATGAGTACGCTAGAAATCAGCAAACCACTCAAGCTCGACGCGGGGCTAGCCGTTGCTGTTTCGGGCATGCTGGCCGCCTTTACAGCCCGCTTGGCCACATGGCGGCTGAACGTCGAGCAGCGCGATCTGGAAGCGTTTCTGGGCGCTGCGCAGAACAT
>CAMDRY010000249.1 GCA_945906975.1 Bordetella parapertussis
AGCGAAGCAATCCCGTCGTCCTTGTGACCGCCGTCGCAATGCCACCAGATTGTCGCGTCGGCTTCGCCTCCTCGCAATGATATGGATTTTTGTCCTTGCGAGCGCAGCGCAGCAATCCCGTCGTCCTTGTGGCTACCGTCGCAATGCCACCAGATTGTCGCGTCGGCTTCGCCTCCTCGCAATGACAGGGCCTTGTTATATCCCGGGTATTGCACTCGGTTGTTGTATGGAAATGGCTGGAAAGCCTCGCCAGTAAAGGGTTTCCAGCTATCGGCCTGTTTTAGACGCATGCCTCGCCAGCGCTATGGCCTGGCTTTTGGCGGCACCATGCCCTTCGGAAGCAATAGCCACATCTGTCCCCAGGAGCGCGTTCGCCGCGTAATATTTTTGTCCCTGCGAGCGCAGCGAAGCAATTCCGTTGTCCTTGCGAGCGCAGCGCAGCAATCCCGTCGTCCTTGTGGCTACCGTCGCAGTACCACAAGATTGCCGCGTCGGCTTCGCCTCCTCGCAATGACATGAATTTTTGTCCTTGCGAGCGCAGCGAAGCAATCTCGTCGTCCTTGTGACCGCCGTCGCAATGCCACCAGATTGCCGCGTCGGCTTCGCCTCCTCGCAATGACAGGGCCTTGTTATAGCCCGGGTATTGCACTCGGTTGTTGTATGGCAATGGCTGGAAATCCGCGCCAGGCGCGGCTTTTCAGCCAGCGCCGTGGTTTTACGGGCTTATTTGGCGCGTGTCGCCTTCCATGTACCACCGCCGGCCGAGGACTTGAAGCTGCCCTCGATGCTGTCACCGCTCACGCGCCCGCTGTATTGGGTGGCGCCGACGCTGAAGCTGATCTGGTCGGCGCTCAACTTGCCGCCGCTGAGCGGCGCGCCACCGACGCTGCCGCTGAAGTTCTGGAATTCTTGTTTGAACGCAAGCTCGCCTTGGGCGCTTTTCCAGTTGCCCTCGATACGCGCCGGCACTATCCACATGAAGGCGGTGCAGTAGGTGCCGCAACCGAGTTCCACCGTTTCATCCGGCGACCAGTCACCCATCCTGAAGGAGTTGGAGACGACGCGCGTGCCCGGTTTCATGCTGAGAATGGTCGGGCGCAGTTTGACGTTGAGGTCTGGCAGCAGGAATAGCGTGATGACCGTTGCCTTACTGAGGTCGGTCTGGAAAATATCGCCCTCGATGAAGTTGGCCAGTTTGGCGCCGGCCTTCTCGGCGTTGCGGCGCGACAGCACCACCATGTCGGGGTTGTATTCGACGCCGGTGGCGCGCACGCCGCGTTTGGCCGCGGCGATGACGGTGCGGCCGTCACCCGAACCCAGGTCCATCAGGTAGTCATTGGGCGTGACCTTGGCCATGTCGAGCATCTTGTCCACCAGTTGCTCGGGCGAAGGTACCCACACCACGTCCTTGCCCGGCTGGCCGACCTCGGGCGCGAATTCTGTTTTGGGCTGGGCGTGGGACGGTGTGGCGGCGACACCGATCGTCAGGATCAGCGCCATCAGCGCCGCAAGTCGGCGCGCGTAAAAAAATTGCTGTGTTGCAGTCACATTGATCTCCTTTTTGAATGGACGGGATACATTATTGAGCATTGAAACATAAGCCGGCGCATGTGATCTGGCAATCAATCCATTACGCCATAAAAAAACCAGACCGCCATATTTTATTGGTGCTTGGTGCTTGGTGCGCGGTGCGCGGTGCGCGGTACCGTAAAAAACGTGGCCGATTAATCGGCGCGAATGCCCACCTCGCGAATCAGCTTGCCCCATTTGGCTGTCTCGGCGGCGACAAAGGCGGCGAACTGCTCCGGTGTGGTGGCGGTGAAGCGCGCGCCCTCGCTGAGCATGCGCTGGCGCACTTCTGCCGAGCGCATTACCTCGAGCACCGCGGCGTTGAGTTTGGCGGTGATGGCGGGCGGCATGCCGGCGGGGCCGAAGATGCCTATCCAGTTGTTGACCTCAAAGCCGTTGAGCCCGGACTCGGCCAGGGTCGGCGTGTCCGGCGCCGCGGCGGAGCGGTTGAGCCCGAGCACCGCCACGCCCTTGAGTTTGCCCGCCTTCACCAGCGGCAACACGGTGGGCATGGTGGCGAACACCATGTGCGTCTGCCCGGCCAGCAGGTCGGTGATGGCCGGCACATTACCCTTGTACGGAATGTGCGTCACATCGACGCGCGCCATGGACTTGAACAGCTCGCCGGCAAGATGGCTTGCCGTGCCCACACCGGCCGAGCCGTAGCTCAACTTGCCCGGTTGCGCGCGCGCGAGCGCGATCAGTTCGGCCGGCGTACTCGCGCCGACCGAAGGGTGCACCGCGAGCAGGCTCTCGGCCTCGAGCACCAGCGCGACCGGTGTGAAATCCCTGACCGGGTCATAAGGCATGTTGCGAAACAGGCTGACGTTGACCGCCTGTGTGCCTATGCTGCCCATCAGCAGGGTGTAGCCGTCCGCCGGCGACTTGGCCACGGCATCCGCGCCGATATTGCCACCGGCCCCGGGGCGGTTTTCCACCAGCACCGGATGCCCCCAGGCCTCCGACAGCCTGGCGCCGATGATGCGCGCAAACACATCGGCAATGCCGCCGGCGGCAAAGGGCACGACCAGGCGCACTGATTTTTGCGGGTAGGTTTGCGCTGCGACTGGCGGGGCCAGCAACAGCGTAGCGGCGAGCAGGCCGATGAGGGCGGAAATCAAACGACGGGACATGGCGGCTCCGGGGGTGAAGGGCGCAAAGGGGGAGGCGGATTGCATGCCATGAATGCTAGCACTTGCTGCGTTCGCTATTGTGATGGCGTTTCTGGTCATCGGTGAATCGGATGCTTAAGGCTTTGTCGCTGCGCCGGCTTGGGCGTTCTTTTTTAGTTGGGTGGTTTCGCCCCCTGCGGGGGGCGAGTTACTTCTTTTGCTTCGCCAAAAGAAGTAACCGAGAAAAGGCGACCCGGAGGTGACGGCCCCCGGGGAGTGGCAGTGCAGTATGCAGATTGGTCAGGCGGGGGCTGCCCTGCGATGCTCGCGCCCCCGGGCCGGTCCCTAAACTCGCCCCTGCGGGGCTCAGACAACGGGACCGGACACCTCCCGAGGGCGCTGCGCTTCTCTGCGTCCCCTACGGGGATCACGGTCAATAAGCGCGCAACGCTGCGCTACGCGATGTTATTCGTGCGCAACGGCTCACTTTGTCGCTGCGCGGGCTTGGGCATTCTTTTTTTGGGGTGGTTTCCCTTGCCGGAGAGGGACAGGCAGAGGGGGGGCAGGCGGATTTGATGCTGCATGCATTCACCCTCTCCCCAGTCCTCCCCTTTCGCGGGGGAGGGGGTAATGCGTCGTGAAAATGAAAGCCGCACGATTTATGAAGCGATCCGAGTCGTAAAAAAAAGCAGCACGATTTGTGCAGCGATCAACTGCTGCGCCGCGCCCGCGCCAGCAGTGCGCGCGCGCGGTCTATGACCGGCTTGTCTATCATCTGGCCGTCGATCTTGATGGCGGCGCCGTCACCAGCGAGGGCGACGAGCTTTTCCGCCCAGGCGACTTGCGCCGCGGTCGGCGCAAAACCCTGGTGCACCGGCCCGATCTGCGAGGGGTGTATGCACAGCTTGGCGCCAAAGCCCAGCTCGCGCGCGCGGCGCGCATCGCGCTCGGCGTCCTCGGGCCGGCCTATGGTGACGGTCACACCGTCCACCGGTGCGGCGAGATTGGCGAGGCGCGAATGCAGTACCACTTGTGAGCGTGCCAGCAGCAGCGTCTCCCAGGAATCGACACAACCGAGGTCCAGCGCCAGGTCGACCGTGCCGATGGCCAGGCGCTGCACCGCCTTGTTGGCGGCGATGTCGGCCAGTTGTGCGATGCCGCGCGCCGATTCGATCAGCGCCAGCACCGGCACGGCCATGCCCAGCGCCGCCACATCGTTCGATGATTCGGTCTTGGGTAGCACAATGCCGGCGAGGCCCTTGCCGGCGGAACGCAGCACGGCGAGATCGTCGCCATGCCAGGCGGTGCCCACCGCATTGCAGCGCACCCACACCGGCGTTTCGCCCTGTTGCAGGAACGCGGCGAGCGCGGCGCGCGCCGCCGGTTTGTCGGCGACCGAGACGGCGTCCTCCAGGTCAACGATGACTGCGTCGGCACCGGCCTGCCAGGCCTTGGCCACGCGATCCATGCGTGTCGCCGGGACGAACTGGTAGCTGACTGGCAAAGAGGGGGATGCGCTCATGTCAGTGTGATCTCGCCGTCGAGCGCGACCTGGCCGCTGTTGTCGCTGGTCCAGGTGGCAAAGCTTTTACCATCGGCATTGGCATTGGCGTGCAGGTGGAAGGGGGCGTAATCGAAGGTTGGTTTTTTCATGCGAAAGCTGAACCTCTCTATGTTGCGGCCGGGCGCGAGATCGAACTCGACAAAGTCGAGCGCAAGGGTGGCGATGAGCGGCCCGTGCACGATCAACCCGGGATAGCTCTCGACATTGCGCACGTAGTCGTAATCGTAGTGGATGCGGTGGCCGTTGAAGCTCAGTGCCGAGTAACGGAACAAGAACACCGGGTCGGGCGTGACCTTGCGCAGGTGCGCGCCTTCGCGCTCGAAGGCCGGCGCAGCCGGCGCCGTGACGGCGAGCGGCGCGGTCTTGTCGTCGCGGGGCGGATCGTCACGATAGACGATGTCGTGCTCCTCCTCGAGCAGCAGCTTGCCGCTGTCGCCACCGCTAGCTTCGACATAGGTATAGCCGACCTTGACGAAAATCATCGCCCCCGATTTGCCGGTCTTTTCGGTGACATCGAGCACGCGCGCCGTGCGTGTGACCGTGCGCCCGGCGATGAAGGGCGCGTGCCAGTGCAGCCGGCTGCCTGCCCACATGCGGCGGGGCAGCTCGACTGGCGGCAGGAAGTTGCCGCGCATGGGGTGGCCGTCGGGCCCGAGTTTGGATTGTGTCTCGAGCTGGTTGAAAAACAACCAGTGCCAGCCGGCGGGCAGCTTGTCGCCGGACTCGAACACCTGCGGCCGGTCCATGGTTGCCGCCATCTTGGTCAGCTGCATGGTGTCGAGCGTTTCGCTGGTGATGAGTTCGCGGCCTATCCAGTGTGAGAGATCAGTCATATGAGTATCTGCGAGCAAAGTTCATTGTCATTGCGAGGAGCGAAGCGACGAAGCAATCTCGTCGTATTGCTGAGGCCGTCGCTGCTTGCACGAGATTGCTTCGCTGCGCTCGCAATGACGACAATATGAAATACCTAGTCGGACAACACCATGACTGAGCTCTCAAACTGGATAGGCCGCGAACTCCTCACCAGCGAAACCCTCGACACCATGCATCTGACCAAGATGGCGGCAACCATGGATCGACCGCAGGCCTTCCAGTCCGGCGACAAGCTGCCCGCCGGCTGGCACTGG
>CAMDRY010000250.1 GCA_945906975.1 Bordetella parapertussis
TTACGTCGAGTTCGTGTATGCCAAGCAGAACAAGCTTGCGCACACGCTGATGCAAAACGCGGACGGTCAATTTGTCGAACCCGACGATCTGACCTTCAAGGCCGCCGCGGCTGGCGCCGACTGGACAAAATCCGCCTTTGCCGAAATCCTCACCAACCAGCCCGGCAAGGCCAGCTGGCCCATTACTGGTGCGACCTTCATCCTGATGCACAAGGTTCAGGCCAAGCCGCAGCAGGCGGCCGAAGTCATGAAGTTTTTCGACTGGGCGTACAAGAACGGCGGCCAGATGGCCACCGATATGGAATACGTGCCGCTTCCGGACGCGACCGTCAAGTTGATCCGGGCGGCTATGGCGGGTGTGAAGGACAATGCCGGAAAGCCTGTCTGGGCTGGTAAGTGATCCCGGGCAAGACCCAAAAACAGGAACGGCCCTCGCGTTTGCCGGTATTCGGGCGGGCGCGGGTGCCTTTGTCTTGGGCTTTCAAGGTAAGGCGATGAAAAATGGACAGCGTGTCAAGTGAAGCAGCGGCAGGAGACATCTCCATGAGCGGGGCCGGCGTGTCTGTCAGGAAAAAACGGCGAAAATGGCTGGGGGACTTCATTTTCCTCAACCTGACGCGTTTTTTCGCCTTGCTTACGCTGCTGACATTGGCGGGAATTATCATTTCCCTGTTTGTCACAGCGTGGCCGAGCATACAGAAGTTTGGATTTGCCTTTCTCTGGACCAGTGAGTGGAATCCGCCGAAGGAGAACTTCGGTGCGCTGATCCCTATCTACGGCACCATCGTGACTTCGATCATTGCCCTTGTTATCGCGGTTCCGGTCAGTTTCGGCATCGCGCTCTTTCTGACCGAGTTGTCCCCGGGCTGGTTGCGCCGTCCCCTCGGTATCGCGATAGAACTGCTTGCCGGAATTCCAAGCATTGTCTACGGCATGTGGGGCCTGCTGGTTTTTTCCCCGATATTTGCGCAGGCCCAGCCTTTTCTAAAGGCTACGCTGGGCAACGTCCCGTTGATTGGCAAGCTGTTCCAGGGGCCGGCGCTGGGCATCGGCATACTTTGCGCCGGGGTCATTCTCGCCATCATGGTCATCCCCTTCGTCGCATCGGTGATGCGCGACGTATTCGATGTCACGCCGCCCATGCTAAAGGAGTCGGCCTACGCCCTGGGCAGCACCACCTGGGAGGTGGTGTGGAACGTGGTCCTGCCCTACACCAAGGTCGGCGTGATCGGCGGCATCATGCTGGGGCTCGGACGCGCGCTGGGCGAAACGATGGCGGTGACCTTCGTCATAGGCAACACCAATTTTCTCAATAGCGCCTCACTGTTCGATCCTGGCAACAGCATCACCTCGGCCCTGGCCAACGAGTTTGCCGAGGCGGGGCAGGGTCTGCATACCGCAGCGCTGATCGAACTCGGTTTGATCCTGTTTCTCATCACGTTTGTCATCCTCGCCATGTCCAAGCTGCTGCTGCTCCGGTTGAGTTCCGGAGAGGGCAGCAAGACCTGAGGTCCCAATGCAATTACGCCACAAACGCAAACTGGTCAACGTTGTCGCGCTGATGCTGTCCCTCAGTGCGATGGCTTTCGGCCTGTTCTGGCTGATATGGATTCTATTCACCACCTTTCAGCTGGGCATCTCCGGTTTATCCTGGGACTTGCTCACCAAGATGACCCCGCCTCCCGGCGGGCAGGGCGGACTGGCCAATGCCATAGCCGGCAGCCTGCTCATGGTCGCCCTGGCGACACTGATTGGCACGCCCATAGGCATCTTGACGGGGGTATATCTGGCTGAGTACGGCGCCAAGACTCTACTTGGTCAGACGACCCGGTTCATTAACGATATTTTGCTCTCGGCACCCTCGATTGTGATCGGCCTGTTTGTCTACGCCATCATCGTCGCCCGGGTCGGTAATTTCTCCGCCTATTCGGGAGTTATCGCGCTGGCCCTCATCGTCATCCCGGTGGTGGTGCGCACCACTGAAAACATGCTTTTGCTGATCCCAAACACCTTGCGTGAGGCCGCCTTTGCCCTCGGCGCCCAACGCTGGAAGGTGATTACCCAGGTAACCCTGCGCGCCTCCAGTGCCGGTATTCTTACCGGCATCTTGCTTGCCGTCGCGCGCATCGCCGGCGAGACCGCACCACTGTTGTTTACCGCCTTGTCAAACCAGTTCTGGAGCATGGACCTGAACGAGCCCATGGCCAACCTGCCGGTGACAATTTTCAAGTTTGCGATGAGCCCGTACACGGACTGGCAACAACTGGCCTGGGCCGGCGTGTTTCTCATCACCATGAGCGTGCTTGCGCTCAACATCCTTGCGCGCGTGCTGTTCCGAGATCAGTCGTCGCGTTAGTCACACCAGATAACAGGGGAAACAAAATGAACACCCTCTCAGTGCCTGTCCCAAAGGGCGCGCAACCGGCACCCACCGGCGCCGAGCACAGCCAGATCGTGCTGAAGGATTTCAATTTCTATTACGGCAAGTATCATGCGCTGAAGAACATCAACATGGAAGTGTTCAAGCAGCGTGTCACCGCCTTCATCGGACCGTCTGGTTGCGGAAAGTCGACGCTGTTGCGCACTTTGAATCGCATGTACGACCTCTACCCTGAGCAGCGCGCCGAAGGCCAGTTGCTTCTGAACGGTAAAAACCTCCTGGACCGCGATGTCGACGTCATTGACCTGCGGGCGCGGGTCGGTATGGTTTTCCAGAAGCCGACGCCGTTTCCAATGTCGATTTACGACAATATCGCGTTCGGGGTGAGGCTTCACGAAAAGCTGTCCGCACGCGAGATGGATGAGCGGGTGGAATGGGCGTTGCGCAAGGCGGCACTGTGGGATGAGGCGAAGGACAAATTGCAGCAAAGCGGTATGAGCCTTTCTGGCGGGCAGCAGCAGCGCCTGTGCATCGCGCGCGGGATCGCCGTCAAGCCCGAGGTTCTGCTGCTGGACGAACCGACGTCGGCGCTCGATCCGATCTCGACCTCGCGCATTGAAGAGCTGGTGAATGACCTGAAAAAGGATTTCACCATCGTAATCGTCACGCACAACATGCAGCAGGCCGCCCGCGTTTCCGATTACACGGCCTACATGTATCTGGGCGAGTTGATCGAGTTCGATGTCACCGACAATATTTTTATCAAACCCAAGCGCAAAGAGACGGAAGACTACATCACCGGACGTTTCGGCTAAGCGCGGCCGTTGCCATTTGCAGGCTGTGTTTGACGCGGTAGCCGACCGACCCTAGACTCGGCTGCATCATGATCGGATTGCTGCAGCGGGTGAGTGAAGCGCGCGTCGAGGTTGCCGGGGAGGTCGTCGGCGCCATCGATGCCGGACTGGCTGTGCTCGTATGTGCGGAGCGTGGCGATGGCACGCTGGCGGCGCAGCGCTTGCTCGAGCGACTGCTTGATTATCGTGTTTTCCCCGATGCAGCCGGAAAAATGAATGTGTCCTTGCGCACTCAGGGAGGCGGCTTGCTGCTGGTACCCCAGTTCACGCTCGCCGCGGATACGCACAGCGGCACGCGCCCGGGGTTTTCTGCTGCGGCGCCACCGGCGCTTGCGCTATCGCTGTTTGATTACCTTCTGGATCGGGCGCGCGCTTTACATCCGGTCGTGGCCGCTGGGCGGTTTGGCTCCGACATGAAACTGCATCTGGTCAACGATGGGCCGGTGACATTTTGGTTGCGGACTCAGGAAAAAAAGACCGCGGCCTGCCCCCGATCGTAAAGGCCGGGCGCGTCACTCGTCTGCCTGTATTCGTCAGCCTGTATGTATGACAGGCGCGGATGGTTGGCGGATGTCATGGCGCGGTTATGGCTGCATCATGGACGGCTATAGCAGGTAGTGCATGGGAGATGCGCAATGCTGCGGGCGTCGCATTGGGGAAAGCTGTCCCGTGCGACAACGCTTTTGCCATTTTTTTGCTGTGATGCAGTAACTCCCTGTTTTCCCCCGTTCCTTTTCATTGACCGAGTCAGCGTCGAGCGGTAAAATCGACTGGTTTTGGTGGTGTATCACGCCTTTTAACCTTTAAGTCCGTCGATGCGAAAACGCCTGCTTGCTGGTAACTGGAAGATGAATGGCGGCCTGGCGGGCAATGCGGAGTTGCTTGGGGTTCTCAAGGCGGCGAAACTAGCCAATAACAGAGTCGAAGTTGCCGTTTTCGCGCCGTTTCCCTATTTGAACCAGATGCAGGCCGAATTGGGTGGGTCGGGGCTTGCGTGGGGGGCGCAGAACGTCAGCGAGCATCCGGGGGGGGCATTCACCGGAGAGGTGTCAGCCGGAATGCTGGGTGATTTCGGTTGCGTTTACACGATTATCGGGCATTCCGAGAGGCGTGCTCTGTACGGTGAGCGGGACGAGCAGATTGCTGCAAAATTCGCCGCTTTGCGTGAGGTCGGGATTACCCCGGTGTTATGTGTAGGGGAGACGCTGGCCGAAAGGGAGGCGGGAATAACGCAGCAGGTTGTCGCGCGGCAGTTGTCGTTGGTGATGGATCGAGTAAGCCCTGCGGCAGTCGCGCAGAGTGTCATCGCGTATGAGCCGGTTTGGGCTATTGGAACGGGGCGTACGGCAAGTCCTGGTATGGCCCAGGGGGTGCATGCTTATATTCGCAGCCTCGTCGGAGCGCGTGACAAGGGTGCCGGAGAAATGCGGATTTTGTATGGTGGCAGCATGAAGGCCGGCAATGCGGCGGAATTGCTCGATCAGCCTGATGTGGATGGCGGACTGGTCGGCGGAGCTTCGCTGATAGCCGAGGAATTTTTGGCGATCTGCCGCGTTGCGGCGGTTTGAATTTTGGACTTTAGCCGGACATGGTAAGCATGAACATTTTCTTGACGCTCGTTCTGGTGGTGCACGTCCTGGTTGCGATTGGCATCATCGGCCTCGTGCTGCTTCAGCACGGCAAAGGTGCGGATGCCGGTGCTGCTTTTGGTGGCGGAGCGTCGGGTAGCGTTTTTGGCGCCACGGGCTCGGCGAACTTTCTGTCGCGCGCAACCGCTATACTTGCCGTGATCTTTTTCTCGACTAGTCTCGGCCTTGCTTACCTTGCCACGCACAAGCCCAGGTCAGGCGCTAGCGTGATGCAGGGTGTGACGGTTCCTCCTGCGGCGGTTCCTGCCGCGCCCTCGGTTCCCGGCGCTGAGGCGGCGAAGTCGGGTGAAACGGGAAACCGGGCGAACGAGGTGCCCAAGTAACAGATTTTTGCCGACGTGGTGAAATT
>CAMDRY010000251.1 GCA_945906975.1 Bordetella parapertussis
CACCTGCGCACTGGCCAATCTGTACATGGTGCGACGAACTTTGTTGCTGCAACAGGATAGGTGCGCCCGATGAATGGGAAAAGGCAGCAAATGGAGTGCGAACATGCCTCAATGGCATGCTCAAACCAGACTCAGTCCGCAGATTCATCGATTCAATGTCTCAATTTGAATTCTTTGACCACTTATTCAGAACTTCGTTAATACTGTCCAGCCTTGATTTATCCGGCAATGTCCCCGGCTTTGCGCGGCGTGACAGGGAGCTTGGCTGCCCCTGCACATTGACGCAGCCGAGAGGGTAAGATCGCCCTGCAGCGCAGGCCGCGCGTTCAACGGAGACATCATGCCCACCGAAATATCCAGCTTTGGCTACCTGCACACCGCAGTGAGCGTACTGCCGCTGGGCTTCGGCGCCTATGCGCTGGCGCAGGACGGCCACATCGATCCGGCGAGCCGCGCCGGTGGCGCGTATCTTTTCACCATGCTGCTTGGCTGCGCCACCGGCTTGTTCATTTTCGCCCACGGCGGCTTCAGCGCCGGTCATGCGCTCACCCTGGTGATGCTGGCCCTGCTGCTGACGGGCGCGTTTGCGCCGCGCCTGCACCGACTGGGCCGCGCCGCGCCCTATGTGCAGACCAGTTGCTTTTCGACCAGCTATTTTTTGCTCATGGTCTTCGCCACAACCGAAGCGCTGACACGACTGCCGCCGGCACAGCCTTATGCGCCGGGGCCGGCGGCGCCAGAGTTGATCCCGCTACGGCTTACGCTGCTGCTGGCTTATGCAAGCGGCCTGGGTTGGCAGTTGCGCCGATTGCATCGACTGCATCGACTGCATCGAATGGGTATGCGCGAACGGTAGATCGGGACAAACCGCCACTGATCGGGCGCCAAAGCCAACTTGCCCCGTTTGCACGCAAACTGCATGCTGATTGATCCACATCAAATCGGCCGTATGCACGGCGCGCACACTGCGTGCAATCTCATGGTCCTCCCCCTCTCCACCGACCTGCCGCCGCTGGTCATTCGCGGTCGCGCTGTCCTGCCCCTGGTGCAAGGCGGCATGGGCGTGGGCATTTCCGCGCACAAACTGGCCGGCAGCGTGGCGCGCCTCGGCGCGGTTGGAACCATCTCCAGCGTCGATTTGCGCCGCCACCACCCGGACCTGATGAAAGCCACCGGCAGGAGCCGCGACAAGGCGCTCATCAACGCCGCCAATCTCACCGCACTGGACCGCGAAGTGCGCGCGGCACTCGCCATGGCCGAAGGTCAGGGCATGGTCGCAGTCAATATCATGCGCGCCGTATCCGAATACGCGCCGCTGGTGCGCCAGAGCTGCGAATCAGGCGCCCAGGCTATCGTGGTTGGTGCCGGGCTGCCCCTGGATTTGCCCGAACTCACCGCCGCGTGGCCCGAGGTCGCGCTCATACCCATACTGTCGGACGCGCGCGGCATTGCCATCGTGCTGAAAAAATGGCTTAAAAAAGGCCGCCTTCCCGATGCCATTGTGATCGAGCATCCGCGCTACGCCGGCGGCCATCTGGGCGCGGCGCGCATTGAAGACCTCAATGACCCGCGCTTCGAGTTTGCACGCGTGCTCGAGGACAGCTTGGCGCTGATGCACGAACTGGGCATAGCGCGCGAGCGCATGCCGCTGATCCCCGCGGGCGGCATCACGACAACACAACAACTGCGCGAACTGCTGGCACTGGGTGCCGCGGCGGTGCAACTGGGAACGCCTTTTGCAGTCACCGAAGAAGGCGATGCCCACCCCAACTTCAAACATGTGCTCGCTGACGCCAAGCCGGAGGACATTGTGGAATTCATGAGCGTGGCCGGACTGCCGGCACGCGCCGTGCGTACGCCCTGGCTGGAACACTACCTGCAAAAATTGCCGGTGCTGGTTCGTCGCGCCAAGCCGCGCGCGCAGTGCACCCTCGCCTTCGATTGCCTCGCCACCTGCGGGCTGCGCGATGGCATCCCGAAGATCGGGCAGTTCTGCATCGACCTGCATCTGGCCGCTGCGGTGGCGGGCGATGTCGAACGCGGGCTGTTTTTTCGCGGTGCCGCCTCCCTGCCCTTTGGTAACGCAATCCGGCCGGTGCGCGCGTTGATGGACTACCTGCTCAACGGACGCATGCCAGAACCGGACACCGCCGCCTGAGGGACGGCAAGACATTGTGCGGCACCATGCCAGCCGCCTCAAACTCGCCCGGAAAGGCGCGCCCACAGGGCGTTTCCAGCCTGCCTCTGAACGCAATGACCACCTTGCAGCGGCTCATTGTTGATGCGCAGCGTTCCGACGCTTACGGTGCTGCCCGGCGCGCCGACCAGACTTCCCGTGCACCGCCATGAACCTCCAGCACACCGGACATTTCATGCTCAGTGGCGTTGCCGCTGAAGTTCATCATTTTGCCGCGGACGAACACGCTAAAACGCACCGACTCCCCTTTGACGACAAAATCGCGCAAGGGAAGCATGTCTGTGCCGATGCGTGCAAAGCCGGTCAGCACCTCGGGATCCTGCATCACGCTGATCGTGACCGGCTCGGCGACCAGCGACTTGGGCAGGCTGAGCTGCCAGCCTCCGCCCAGACGCGCAGGCACCAGGTAAAAGTAAAGAACGGTGCGGGTGACGCCGCTGATTTGTTCCTTCTCCGCCACATCGAAGCTCAACACCTTGTCCGCCGGCCACGGCAACAGGGGATAGTCATGTGAAACGATGCGCGTCCCCGGCTTGAGTTCGGCACGAAACTTGGGTACCAAGCGCGGCACAAATCGCGGCAGCAAGTACAAGGTGATGACACTCGCATCGCGATAATCCGATTCAAACAGGTCGGCCGCGCGAAAGGACACGCGTCCGGACACGCCCGCCTCCTTCGCCTGTGCATTCGCCAGTTCGATCAGCTTGGGCTGGATTTCTATACCGACACCACGCGCGCCGAAGCGCCTGGCCGCCGTGATGACCAGGCGCCCGTCGCCCGAGCCCAGATCGTAGACAAGGTCGTCCTTGCCAATGTCGGCCATCTTGAGCAACTCCTCGACAATGGGCCAGGGCGTCGGGACGTAGGGACCGGCGATGTTGTCTTTGGCGTCGGTGGCACCGCCCGCCTGCACCGATGCGGTCTGCGCCGCCGCTTCGGATGAAAAACCAGGCAACAAAGCAAGGGAACAACAAACCAACATTGTGGCGAGCAGCCGCGAGGGCGCGACGCGGGGCTTGCGATAAGTCATGTCCGTATAGTCCTAACGGTAATCGTCACGCACCTTGGCGGCAGAATGAAATGCCACCACAGTGCAATCGCCCGGGCCGGGCGCATTAGACTTGTGCCACACGCCCGGTGGCACAAGGTGCCAGAGATTTTCCAGCGTTTGCGCATCCCCTTCGCCGTAGCGGTCAATGCGCCATTTTCCGTCGGTCTCGACATGGGTTTCCACCGGGCCCTCGAGCACCAGCAACACCTGCGTGCTGTTGGGATGACGCTCCACCGCGGTGTCCACGCCCGCACGGCTGACCGCAACGCGAATGCTTGTCGCGGCCGCCGGCGCCATCGCCCCCAGGCTTGCCGGGTCAAGCGAAACAAAGGTCGAACGCAAGGCCGGCGCGCGCTCAAGCTGCGCGGCGGCATCCGACTGCGCGCGGCGCAGCCCAGCCATCACCCCCGGCTGCCCGACAAAACGCTGCAAGGCTTCAATGACCGCGCGCGCGTCCGCGGTAATACTGGGGTTGCTCAACACGCTCGCCCCCCGCGTCTGTTCAATTGGCGTAACCGGGGAGATCGCGGTCGAGCACACGCATCATCGCCTCGAAGTAGAGGCGCTCGCGCTCGGCGCGAGAGTGGCGGTCGTTGACAGGCGGCAACTGGACATTGGCAACGATCTCGTCGCTCAGCACCTCAAGCGGCCGGCCGGCGCCCATGGCCAGAACCTGGGTGCGACATACGCGCTCCAGCTTGTACAGGCGCCGGTAGGCCTGGGCGATGGTGTCCCCGGTGACCAGTACGCCGTGATTTTTCATGAACACGATGTATTTGTCGCCCATCACTGCCGCGAGGCGCTCGCCCTCGGACAGAAAATCTGCGGTGCCACAATAATGGTCGTCATAGGCGATATGGCCGTGGAAAAACGCCGCGGTCTGGTTGGCCGGCAGCAGACGGTTTTCTTTGAGCATGTTGAGCGCGAGCGCCCAAGTCTGGTGGGTGTGCAATACCACCTTGGCCCCGGTGATGCGGTGGATGGGGGCGTGTATGCACTGCGCTGAGAGCTCCACCACACCCTCACCCTCGAGCGTCTTGCCGGTCTCGTCGAACACGATCATATCGCTGGCGCGCGCCTCCGACCAATGCAAGCCAAAGGGCAGGATCAGGTACTGACCACTGCGGCCCGGAACCGTCACGGTGAAGTGGTTGTCTATGCCTTCGTCGAGCTCATCGAGGACGGCAAGGCGGTGGGCGGCGGCAAGCTGCACCCTGGCCTGGGTGAGCGGATCAAGTGCGCGCGTGGAGGAAATCGGATGGACGGACATGGCGCATCTCCAAAAAGCAGCCATACGGCTGCGTGGCGGGAAAATAGATTGTACGAACATAAAACCAGTCTGGCGGCAGTATAACAAGCCCCCGCAGCCGCGATCCGCTTGCGCTTATATAGTAGGGCTTGCCGCCGTCTGCTAAATTGATACGCTTTTTAAGCGATCGGCAGACCGGCCGTATTCACACCCTGCTCAAGGTGCCAGAACCGAACTCATGAAAATAGAACCCGTGACGCTTCAAGGCCGCGTTGTGCGGCTCGAACCGCTTGCCTTGGCGCATGTTCCCGGACTGGCTCGCGTCGGCCTCGACCCGGAACTGTGGCGCTGGATCCCGACGCAGGTAGCCGATGCCGCGCAAATGCAAGCCTGGGTGCAAACCGCCCTTGATGAGCAGACAGCCGGCACCTCGCTGCCGTTTGCCATCATCTCGCAGGCAAGCGGCGAGGCAATCGGATCGACACGTTACATGAACATCGTGCCGGCACACCGGCGCCTGGAAATCGGCTCCACCTGGCTCAGCACCGCCGCACAGCGCAGCGGTGCCAACACCGAAGCCAAGCTACTGCTGCTCACCCACGCCTTTGAGGCGCTCAAGGCCATCCGCGTCGAACTAAAAACCGACGCGCTCAACAGCAGATCGCGGGCCGCCATCGCGCGTATCGGCGGCATCGAGGAGGGCATTTTCCGCCGGCATGTGATTTGCGCATCCGG
>CAMDRY010000252.1 GCA_945906975.1 Bordetella parapertussis
CGCCGACTGTCAGGCAAAGGCCTGCCAACAATATTGCAATCTTCATCTCGCCGCCTTTCTGGTATCGAGCAGAGTTGGCACGAAATCGTCCGGGGCACCCGCCGGGATCGGCGGAACGTGTTTCAGCGACGCCTGGAATGCAAGGATCATTTTCCGAATGGGCCCCCGCACCCAGCCTTGTGTGCTGCTTACATCCGACTCCTCCTTGGGGTCCTGGATCAGATTGAACAGATAGGGCGTCTCGAGATGATTGGCACCTGCGTTTGGCTCCGCCTCCCAGACGAAGTGCATTTTCCAGTCACGCCACTTTGCCGCGCGTATTTCGTCCTTGATGAAATACACGAAACCTTCCCGATTCGACTTCTCCGTCTTGCCCGTAAAGAACGGCAGCTGGTCCACGCCGTCAATGGGCCGGTCATCCGGGACCTTCACACCCGCTACCTCAGCCAGGGTCGGGAAAAGGTCTACGACATGCACGATTTCGTTGGAAACGAAGCCGGTCGGGATTCGACCAGGCCAGCGCGCAATCAGAGGCACGCGCAAGGCCCCCTCCATCGCGGTGTGATACGTTCCCGTCCACATGCCTGCGCTGCCGCGCCACGGCCTGCGGTATTCAGGCCCGTTGTCACTGGCGAATA
This sequence comes from Bordetella parapertussis, assembly GCA_945906975.1. The sequence continues at coordinate 639 of CAMDRY010000252.1, forward strand.
TGAAGAGCGTGTTCTCTGCGGTGCCTGACGCATCGACCGCATCGATAATTTGACCCACACGCGCGTCCATTTCCATCAAAGAGTCTGCAAAGTCGCCTTTTTTTGAGACGCCTTCGAAGCCGCGATGCGGAATCGTCGGAAAGTGCAGCTGGGTGAGGGGCACATACAAAAAGTAAGGTTTTTTTTTCGCCACCTGCCGTTGAATGAAGGAACAACTGCGGCGGGTCAACTCCGCGTCGATGCGGCGCCGCATCTCAAGGTCGTAGACCTCGCGCTTTTGCGCCAACTCGCCTCGCTTGCCTTCCATGACATAGGGAATGTCCACCACAGAGGGGTCGAAGCCCACTTGTTCCATGAACATGCTTTCATTGGTCGTGCGGGGTATTCCGTACCATTCGTCGAAACCCTTGTCCTTGGGATAACGGCCTTCCTTGTCGCCCAAATGCCATTTTCCGAACATTGCGGTTGCGTAACCCGCATCAGAGAGCCGCTCGGCGATGGTAATTTCCCAGGGAATGAGCCCCTGGGGCAGCCCTGCGGGCACTGATTGCAGTGCGCCGGTTCGAATCGGATGACGCCCCGTCATCAAGGCAGAGCGGGTCGGGACGCAGTCACTCTCCACGTTGAAATTGAGCAATTGCAGGCCCTGCTTTGCCAGCGCGTCAATACGCGGTGTGGGCGCGCCGCGGATGGCGCCTCCGCCATAGCACCCGAGCTCACCCCAGCCCAGGTTGTCGGCAAGCACTAAAACGATATTGGTTTTTTGCACGAAGGATCTCTATTTTCAGTTGGCAAGGCTGTCGATCAGTCCAGCTTGAGCTTCAGACTCGGCACGACGCGCTCCCAGGTTTCGACGTTATCCTTGAGAAACCTGTCGAACTCCTGATGTCCGAGTGGCCTTGCGTCGATGCCGGCAGTGACGAGGCGTTGGCGCATTTCCTGCCCGGATAGTATCTTCAACATCAAATCCGACATGCGTTTGACAAGCGGCTCCGGTGTGCCCGCGGGGGCGACCAGGCCCGCCCACTGCGCAAGGGCAATCTGCGGGAAACCAAGCTCGGTCAAGGTCGGCACATTCGGCAAGGATGATGAACGCTTGGGCGTAGTGACGGCAAGAATGCGCACGCCGCCGGTTTTCACGTGCGCCAGCATCGGCGCGAGGCCAAGGACGGCAAGCGGGGTCTGCCCGCTGATCACATCGTTGGTGGCCTGGCCGCCGCCTTTGTAGGGGATGTGGACGATGTCGATGCCGGCGAGTTTGGCAAGCCACTCCCCGACGACATTTTGTGAGGTCCCCGCGCCGGAAGTGGCGTAGGGAATGGTTCCCGGCTTGGCTTTGGCGGCGGCCAGCACTTCTTCAAATGACTTGTAGGGGGAACGCGCTGATGCGGCGATGCTGATTGGTTGATCGCCGATCATCCCGATTCCCCGCACATCGCGCTTGAACTGCCATGTCAGCGCAGGTTGTATCACGTTGAGCATGGCAGCCGAGTCGGAGGCAAGGCCCAGCGTGTAGCCATCTGGCTTGGCTTGAACAACGGCTTGCATGCCAATGGCCCCCGAAGCGCCGGGGCGGTTTTCTACGATGACGGACTGATTCAAGGCCTTGCCAAACTCGACGCCGATCAGCCGGGCCACCGTGTCGTTGGTTCCGCCAACAGCCTGCGGAACGATGATTTTGACGGGTTGATCGGCGGGCCAGACGGCGAACACCGCAGAGGGGGCCGCCAGCGCAAGAGCGGACACCGTAGCGTAAGTTACCCGCCGGACAGTTGCTTTCATGAAAGTCTTCCTTGAGCGATCAGGGGACTTGAAGCATGGGCCTTGGATTGAGAACGCGATAGTCGATTATTGTGGGTTTGTGATAAGCTTTTCCTATCACTGAATCCGGAAATATTGCAGCCCAGATGCCTTCCCATTCGGCAATGTCGCTGTCTCACCTGAAGTTCAGGCACCTCATGCTGGTGCTACACCTGCTGGAGTTCCGAAACCTTCACAAGGCGGCAGAGCATCTGAGCATCAGCCAGCCCGCCGCAAGCGCGATGCTCGGCAACCTGGAGTCCTTGCTTGGCCTCCCGTTGTTCGTTCGCAGCCGGCAAGGGGTTGTTGCCACCAAGGAGGCCTGCTCATTGGCCGAGCGCGCGAGGTCCATGGCCAATGAGTTCGATGCCCTGGTACAGACAGTTGAACGGCTGCGTGAAAGCAGCCCCCCGCTGCTGAGGCTGGGGGTGGTTCCGCAGGCTTTCGTCGACTACCTGCCCAAAGCCATCGAGCATTTCAGGGCAGCTGGCGGTTGCGCCGCCTTGAGGACGCAGGAGGGTACCGCGCGGCAACTGGTAAGCCTGTTGTACGAAGGCTTGCTGGACTGCGTGGTGGGACGTCTCTCCAGCAGCGGCGTTTCAGAGGGGCAGGACCTGACGGAGCTCAGTTTCACGCCCCTTTATGACGAGCAGATATGCGTCATCGAGGGCACCGCCGAGGCGCGCGAGAAGCGACCCAGCTATGCCAAACTCGCGCAGAGGGACTGGGTATTGCAGCGTCGTGACTCGAGCGTGCGGCGAGAGCTCGCAGATGCCTTTCTGCGTCGCGGCTTCATGCTCCCCGATCCGGTGGTGGAGACCACCAACTACATCCAAAACCTGTCGGTAGTGGGGAAGTCCAATTATTGCAGCGTCGCGCCGCGCCGCGCCGTGGAGATGTACCTGCAACTCGGAACAGTCAGGATACTCGACATTCCTTTTGATATTGCACCGATGCCGGTAAGTTTCATTTTCAAGAAAACATCCGGGGCGAACATGAATCTGGTGCTTTTGCGCGAGAGTTTCGCGCATGCGACCCGATCTGCCAGCCACGCGCCGGGACAACTCGGCCTGCGGCGCAAGCTCAAGAAGGCGCCGATGCGAGATTGATGCGTCGCTCATCTGCGAAAGCCCCCCATCGGCAGCCGGGAGTTTTCCTGCACTCCGTGAGGCGGAGAGATCGCAATCGGATTTTTCCGGCTTAGTCGATCAGAACTCATGGCGCGAGAACCGCATACTTGCGACGCGACTCCGTAGCGCATGGTAGACGTGTAAGATTCCCACTTCAGCCAGCCTTCCAGCCGGCGCAGTTCAACGGAGTGCAAATGGGCGACACCTATCCGGTCGTGAAAGTGGCCGCGGTTCAGGCCGCGTCGGTGTTTCTGGACCGCGAAGCGTCCACCGAAAAGGCCTGCCGGCTGATCCGCGAGGCCGGAAGGAACGGCGCGCGCGTCATCGGCTTCCCGGAAGGGTTCATCCCGGCGCATCCGGTGTGGTACCACCACCACGCCGCGACCGGGGCGATCGCGACCGAACTTGCTGTCGAGCTGTTCAAGAACTCGGTGGAAATTCCCGGCGCGGAGATCGACGCCCTGTGCCAGGCCGCGCGCGACGCCAACGCGTACGTCGTCATGGGCGTGTGCGAAAAGCTGCCGCAGACCCTCGGCACCATGTTCAATTCCCAGGTCTACATCGGCCCGGACGGCACGCTGATCGGCAAGCACCAGAAGCTGGTTCCGACGGTCGGCGAGCGCCTCGTCCACATGGGGGGCTTCGGCGACACCTTCGGCGCGTTCCAGAGCGAATTCGGGCCGATGAGCGGACTGATCTGCGGGGAGAACTCCAATCCGCTCGCCGTATTCGCGCTCACAGCCGAAGGCACGCGCATTCACGTGATGAGCTGGCCGAACCACTTTCCCACCAGCGGCGACCCGATGCGCAACCGCGTTTCGGTGGATTCGCAGGCGTTCGCGCAGATGAGCAAGGCCTTCGTCATCTCCGCCTGCGGAACCGTGGATGAAGGGATGATACGCGCGCTACGGGCCGGGCCGGAGGCGGAGAAATTTCTTCGCAGCCCGGACTGCTGCGGCGGCAGTGCCATCGTCGCGCCCAACAGCCGCATTCTCGCCGGTCCGATGGGCGCCGAAGAGGGGATTCTCTATGCCGAGTGCAACCTCGAGATCGGTATCCGCATGAAGTTGCGCCACGATTTCGCCGGGCATTACAACCGGTCCGACGTATTCCGACTCGAGATCAATCGCGCGCTGCCGAAGATCTACACCGTGCACGGCAGCGCCGAGACTCCCGCGCTGTCCTCGGACGCGGTCCGTGCGTTGCCCGCCGCCCCGCGAGCGCTTCCACCGGAGGTGAAAGCCTTGTCCGGGGCCGGTCGCGGCAAGCGTCCGGTCAAACGCGGCGAATCGCCGCCAGGCCGCAGGAAGCGCTAAAGGAAAGGACAAGAGTCGCGCGCAGTACACACCGGGGATTCTCAGGCCCAGGCGCGCGGCGACTCGACGCAACAGGAGGTGTTAGTCTTGAGGATGGAATCTTGGTTGGACCGACAATATCAGGCCCCGGCGCAACAGATGTTTGACCGAGTCGACAGGACATCCGCACAGAATTCGGTTGTCGGCGGCCGGAATCTCGACCCAGAATACGCCGGTGCAACCAGCACTTTCCTGATTTCGGACATTTGGGACTTGCTGCCGGCGATAACTTCAGGGTTGGCGCGGTTGTTCACAGTTGCCTGCCCTCAGGCCGCCCTCTGCCGCAACCGCCG
>CAMDRY010000253.1 GCA_945906975.1 Bordetella parapertussis
TCGAGGAGGTCATCATGGGTTGCGTCCTGCCGGCGGGCCTTGGGCAAGCGCCGGCACGCCAGGCCTCGCTGGGGGCGGGGCTGCCGCTTTCAGCCGGCTGCACCACCATCACCAAAATGTGCGGATCGGGCATGAAGGCGGCGATGCTCGCGCACGATCTGCTCGCCGCGGGCAGCAACGACATCATGGTTGCCGGCGGCATGGAATCGATGAGTAACGCCCCCTACCTGCTGCCCAAGGCACGCGGCGGCTATCGCATGGGTCACGGCCAGGTCATAGACCACATGTTCTACGACGGTCTGGAGGACGCCTACATCCGTGACGAAAAAGGCGGCGGCCGACTGATGGGCAGCTTCGCCGAAGAATGCGCCGACAGCTTCGGCTTCACCCGCGAAGCCCAGGATCGGTTCGCCATCACCTCGCTCGAACGCGCACAAAAAGCCAATAACGAAGGCAGCTTTACCTGGGAAACGACGCCCGTTTCCATCAAGGCCGGCAAGGACGAGCGCCTGATGGAAAAAGACGAGCCGCCCTTCAATGCCAAGTTCGACAAAATTCCCACGCTCAAACCGGCTTTTCGCAAGGACGGCACAATAACGGCCGCCAACGCTTCGTCCATATCCGACGGCGCCGCGGCCCTCGTCATGATGCGCCGCTCCACCGCTGAAAAACTGGGCCTGACCCCACTAGCGGTAATCGCAGGACACAGTACTCATGCGCAGCAACCGGCGCTGTTTACCACAGCGCCCGTGGGCGCGATCCGCAAAGTGTTTGAAAAAACCGGCTGGAGCGCGGGCAAGGTCGACCTGTATGAAATCAACGAGGCCTTTGCCGTGGTCACCATGGCCGCCATGCAGGAGCACAAGCTGCCGCACGACAAGGTCAACATCCATGGCGGCGCCTGCGCCCTCGGCCATCCCATCGGCGCCTCCGGCGCACGCATCCTCGTCACCCTCATCGGCGCGTTGCGCAAAACCGGCGGACGCCGCGGCGTCGCCAGCCTGTGTATAGGCGGCGGCGAGGCGACCGCCATGGCTATCGAATTGCTCTGAAAGTCGGTGAACGGCTAATGCTGAATAGGGAATGGGGAATGGGGAATAGAAAATGGTAAAGCCCGGACATCAAATGCCCCCACCTACCCGTTCCCGATTCACCATTCACTATTCACTATTCACTATTTCCCATTTCCCATTTCCCGTTCACCTTTTACCGTAACCCATGCTGCTCAGTCCAGAACAGGAAATGATTCACGACGCCATCCAGATCCACGACGGCTACGGCTAGGTCAACGACGTCCCGGTAGGGCGGATCTACCGCGATGTTAGAGTGTGCTAAATATATGAGGGTGCCAGCGACATTCAACGATTGGTCATAGGGCGCGCCATCGCCAGCCAGGCCGGTTCATAAGGAGCGACGACATGCCGCAAGTAATCGATTTTTATTTTGATTTTTCCTCGCCCTACGGCTACATCGCCAGCCAAAAGGTAGAGGCACTGGCGGCCAGGCACGGGCGCAGCGTCACCTGGCGACCCATCCTGCTCGGTGCGGTGATGAAGATCACCGGCGGCGCGCCGCTGCCCGGCATTCCACTCAAGGGCGATTACGCACGGCATGATTTTGCCCGCAGCGCGAAATTCCACGGCGTGGACTACCGCCTGCCCACGGCCTTTCCGATTGCATCGCAAGCCCCGGCACGCGCATTTTACTGGCTCAACCAGCACGATCCGGTGCGCGCCAAGGCGCTCGCCGCCGCGCTCTATCACGCCTATTTCGTCGACGACATCAACATTTCCAATCCAGAAGACACCATCGCGGTGAGCGCGAAATTCGGCCTCGACGCCGAAAAGCTTCGCGCCGCGCTGAACGATCCCGCCATCAAGGATGCGGTGAAAAACGAGGTGGATGCGGCAATCGGGCTCGGCGTGTTCGGCTCACCCTACATCATCGTGGACGGCGAGCCCTTCTGGGGTGCGGACCGCCTTGATCAAATCGACAAATGGCTGGAAACGGGGGGATGGTGAGCGCTATCAAACGTCTTTGTGTTTTTTGCGGCTCCAACAGCGGCGCCAGCCCGGCCTATGAGGCGGCTGCGCGCGCCATGGGTCAGGCGCTGGCCCGTCGCGGCATCACGCTGGTCTACGGCGGCGGCAATATCGGGCTGATGGGGGCGATCGGCGACGCCGTCATGGCCGCCGGCGGAGAGGCCATCGGCATTATTCCCGAAGCCCTGATGCGCAAAGAGCACGGCCATCGCGGCATTACCGAATTGCGCGTGGTCAAGTCCATGCACGAGCGCAAGGCCATGATGGCCGACCTCGTCGACGGCTTTATCGCCATGCCCGGCGGCTACGGCACCCTCGAGGAGTACTGCGAGGTGCTGACCTGGACGCAACTGGGGTTTCACCGCAAGCCCTGCGGCCTGCTCAACGTGGCCGGATTCTACGACCCGCTGCTGGCCTTTTTTGACCGTGCCACCGAGCAGCAATTCGTGCGCATGGAACACCGCCCCCTGGTGTTGGCCGAGACCGACCCGGATACGCTCATAGAACGTATGAGCGCGTGGGAACCGCCGCCGGTGCAAAAATGGTTTGCGAAAAAAGCCGAAGATCCGCGCTGAACCAGGCCCTGACAGCAGACCAATACCACCATGCCCGCGATCAAGACCAAGCTCACTCCGCGCAAGGCTGATTTCGCCGCCAATGCCACCGCCATGGCGGCGCTGGTCGCCGACCTGCGCGACAAGATCGCGCAGGTTTCGCTCGGCGGCGGCGAGCAGGCGCGCGCGCGGCACACGGCGCGCGGCAAGATGCTGCCGCGCGAGCGCGTGCGGGCACTACTGGACCCCGGATCGCCGTTCCTGGAAATCGCGCAACTCGCCGCGATGGGCATGTACAACAACGATGCGCCCGGCGCCGGCATCATCACCGGCATAGGCCGCGTCTGCGGCCAGGAGTGTGTCATCGTCGCCAATGACGCCACGGTCAAGGGTGGTACGTATTACCCGATGACAGTGAAGAAACACCTGCGTGCCCAGGACATCGCGCGCGACAACCGTCTGCCCTGCATTTACCTGGTCGATTCGGGTGGCGCCTTCCTGCCCGAACAAGACGATGTCTTCCCGGACCGCGATCACTTCGGGCGAATTTTTTACAACCAGGCGACGATGTCGGCGCTGGGTATTGCGCAAATCGCCGTCGTCATGGGGTCGTGCACGGCCGGCGGCGCCTATGTGCCGGCCATGTCGGATGAGTCGGTCATCGTCAAGGAACAGGGCACGATTTTTCTCGGCGGCCCGCCCCTCGTCAAAGCCGCCACCGGTGAGATCGTCAGCGCCGAGGAACTGGGCGGCGCCGACGTCCACACCCGCATCTCCGGTGTATCCGACCATTACGCCCAGGATGACGCGCACGCGCTGGCCATCGCACGGCGCATCGTCGGCCACCTCAACCGCAAAAAGAACGTGACGCTGGCCTTGCGCGACCCGCAGGAGCCGCTCTATCCAGCCGCCGAACTGGGCGGCGTCATTCCCGCCGACACGCGCAAGCCCTACGACATCCGCGAGGTCATAGCCCGCCTCGTCGACGGCTCGGAGCTGGACGAGTTCAAGCAAAACTATGGCACCACGCTGGTCACCGGCTTCGCCCATATCCACGGCTATCCGGTGGGCATCGTTGCCAACAACGGCATCCTTTTTTCCGAGTCGGCCCTGAAGGGCGCGCACTTCATCGAGTTGTGCGCGCAGCGCGGCATTCCGCTGGTATTTTTACAGAACATCACCGGCTTCATGGTCGGTAAGAAATACGAAGCCGGCGGCATCGCCAGCGACGGCGCGAAAATGGTCACCGCCGTGGCCTGCGCCAACGTGCCCAAGTTCACCGTTATCATCGGCGGCTCATTTGGCGCCGGCAATTACGGCATGTGCGGCCGCGCCTTCAACCCGCGCTTTGTGTGGATGTGGCCCAATGCGCGCATCTCGGTGATGGGTGGCGAACAGGCGGCAAGCGTGCTCGCCACGGTGCGCCGCGACGGCATCGAGGCCAGGGGCGGCCAATGGCCGGCCGCCGATGAAGCCGCCTTCAAGCAAGCCATACTCGAGCAGTACGAAACCCAGGGTCATCCTTATTACGCCAGCGCCCGCTTGTGGGACGACGGCGTCATCGCCCCCGAGGACACGCGCCGCGTGCTGGGCCTGGCGATTTCAGCGGCCCTCAACGCCCCGATAGCGCCGACAAGCTTCGGCGTGTTCCGGATGTAGAGCGGCAATGATGCGCCAACCCAGCTTCAATACAGCGCCGGCGCCGTCCTATAGCCGCCTTCCCCATACTATTTTCATCCCTATAGAACCCCTATGAGCAAAGCCGCGAAATTCAAACACCTGCTAATCCAGATTAACCAGGGCGTGGGCCTCATCTGGTTAAACCGCCCGGACCTGCGCAATGCCTTCAACGACGACATGATCGCCGAGCTGACGGCGGCACTAAAAACACTCGAAGCCGACACTGCCGTGCGCGCCGTGGTGCTGGCCGGCACGGGACCGGCTTTTTGCGCCGGTGCCGACCTCAACTGGATGAAGCGCATGTCCGGCTACAGCGTTGCGCAAAACCACGCCGATGCGATGGGCATGGCCAGCATGCTCAACACGCTCTACATGCTGAAAAAGCCGACCATCGCACGCGTGCATGGCGCCGCCTTTGCCGGCGGGGTGGGGCTTATCGCCGCCTGCGACATCGCCGTGGCCGCATACGAAGCAGAGTTTTGCCTGTCTGAAGCAAAGCTGGGGCTGATCCCGGCCACCATCAGCCCCTATGTGATCCGGGCGATGGGCGAGCGCGCTTCGCGCCGCTACTTCCTGTCCGCCGAGCACTTCACCGCCGCCGAGGCCTACCGTATCGGCCTGGTAAGCGACATCACGCCGCTCGCCGAACTCGACGAGCGTATCAACGCGCTGCTCGAGCAGTTGCTGCTGTGCGGTCCGAGCGCGCAAGCACTGTCCAAGGATCTCATCCGCGCCGTCGCCGGCAGTGCCATCAACGCCGGCATGATCAGCGACACGGCCAGTCGCATCGCCACGGCGCGGGCCTCCGCCGAGGGCCGGGAGGGCGTCGCCGCCTTCCTCGAAAAACGCAAGCCGGTTTGGAACAAACCGGCCGCTGCGGCAAAAAAATCAGCCGCCAAAAAAGTCGCCGCCAAACCGGCG
>CAMDRY010000254.1 GCA_945906975.1 Bordetella parapertussis
TTCGATCAGCTTTTTAGCCACATCGCGCGCAATCTCGAGGGTCTCCTGGATGGTTCGGCCCTGAGCAATGAGGCCTTGTACGTCGTCGCTGGTGGCGAGATAAAAGCCCTCTGGCAGTTTTTCGATATGCTACTGAACCATGTGTTCCATGCGCTTACACCTCTTGGCGAGAAACCGGCTGCTGATTATATCCTCAGGGACAGACCGCGGTTGCGATCCCATCCGCCTACAACACCAACTCATATTTTCCACCGAAAACCAGCTGGAAACCCTTGCAGGGCGCGGTTTTCCAGCCATTCCCCTCCGGGCAATCAGCACTCCAGCCGCTCCAGCACACCCTGCAGCGCGCAAATCACCGACTGGCGGCGTACGCTTTCGCGATCGCCGCTGAAGTTGCGGGTGATGACAAGCGGTGCGCCGCCCTCACCCGCCCAGCCAAAGCAGACCATGCCTACGGGCTTCTCTGCGCTGCCGCCACCCGGACCGGCAACGCCGGTAATCGACAAGGCGAGTTGCGCGTGGCTGTGCGCCAGCGCGCCGGCCGCCATCTCGCCCGCTGTCTGTTCACTCACCGCGCCAAACGCCTCGAGCGTCGCGGCGGAAACGCCGAGCATTTCCATTTTGGCATCGTTCGAATAGGTGACAAAGCCGCGGTCAAACCATGCCGAACTGCCGGCGATGGCAGTGACCGCCCCGGCCACCCAACCGCCGGTGCACGACTCGGCGGTGGCAAGCCGCAGGCCGCGCGCTTTCAGGCGGGCACCGACGATGATGGCGAGGGTAGTAAGGGTTTCATGCGGCATAGAAAGTAAGTCCCTGTCTGAGCACGGCCATCAGCAGCAGCGTATAGCCGGCCGCCAGCACGTCGTCGAACATTACGCCAAGTCCGCCTTTCATACTGCGGTCCAATTGCCGGATGGGCGGCGGCTTCACCACATCAAAAAAGCGAAAGGCAAAAAAGGCAAACGCCTGCCAGGCCCAGCCCTGCGGGGTGAACATCAACACCAGCAGGAAAGCGACCACCTCGTCCCAGCACATGCCGTTGTGATCGGACACCCCCAGATGGCGGCCGGTGACCTCGCAGGCCCAGACGCCCAGAGCGAACAACGCGGCTATCACACCGAACAGCCATAGCGGCGAAGACGGCGTCGAAAACGGCGCCGAAAACTGCGCCTCCAAGGCCCAATAAATCGGAAAGCCGAGCAGCGTGCCAAAGGTCCCGGCTGCGGGCAGCACACCCGCGCCAAAACCAAGTGCAATGAAATGCGCCGGATGGGCAAGCACAAAGCGCGGCGTGACGCGCACGATGCCCCGGCCCTTGAGCTCAATCATGCCGCAGCCACCCCGAAGTCACCCCGAAGTCCACACCGTAAGGCCGTTCGCGGCGGCGCGTCATGCGAAGTGGTCAAAGCCGGTGCGCGCAACCGGCATCGGCTTGCCCGCGCCGTCTCGTAGACTCAGACGTCCGGCCTCGCCCGCCACGATCATGCCGATGCGCGTTAGGCGCAGGTCGAGCTCTTCACCCATGGCCTCTATCTCGCTGCGATGAAAGGGCGGGGCGGTAAAGGCAAGCTCGTAATCGTCGCCGCCGGCCAGCAGGCAGTCGGTGGCGAGAACGGCATCGGCGCAGGCGGCGATGCTCGCCGACCGAGGCAGGGCATCGTAGTGCAACTCGGCGGCAACGCCCGATTGTTCGAGAATGTGGCCGATGTCGGCCAGCAGACCGTCGGAAATATCGATGGCGCTGCGCGCGATGCCGCGCAGCCTGCCGCCCAGGTCGACGCGCGGCTCCGGCGTATGCAGGCGGGAGAGACAGGATTCGAGCTGCTCTCCCTCAAGCCTCACGCGGCCGGCGAGATGGGCGAGGCCGAGGGCCGCGTCGCCGCTGGACCCGGACACCCAGATATCATCGCCGGCATGCGCCCCGTCGCGGCGCAAGGCCAGGTCGGGCGGCAGCTCGCCCATGATGGTGATGCTGATGCACAGCGGGCCGCGCGTGGTGTCGCCACCGATGAGTTCGACGCCAAAGCGTCCGGCCATGGCAAAAAAACCGCGCGCAAAGGCCGCGACCCAGGCCTCGTCGGCGGCCGGTAGCGCCAGCGCCAGCGTTGCCCAGCGCGGATCCGCGCCCATGGCGGCCAGATCGGACAGATTCACCGCCAGCGATTTGGCTCCCAGTTTTTCGGCGTCGGCGCCGGGCAGAAAATGCCGGCCCTCAACCAGCATGTCGGTGGACACCGCAAGCAGCATGCCCGGGCGCTGCGGCAGCAAGGCGCAGTCGTCTCCCACGCCCAGCACCGCCGACGCTGCGGGGCGCTGGAAGTAACGGTGGATCAGGTCAAACTCAGAGGCCATGGTTTATTCCAGACGGGCTCAAGCATTCAACACGATCAGACTTTGGCGCCGCCCTTTTGCACTTCCTCGGCGCGCAAAGCCGGTGCGAGCTTGTCGAGCACACCGTTGACGTATTTGTGCCCGTCGGTGCCGCCAAATGACTTGGCCAGCTCAACCGCCTCGTTGATGATGACGCGATAGGGCACCGCCGGGCAATGGCCAAGCTCATAGGCGCCGAGCAGCAGCACGCCGCGTTCCACCGGCGAGAGCTCGGCCAGCGGCCGGTCAAGCAGCGGCGTGAGCATCACCGTCAGGTCCTCGGCCGCGCCTATGGTGCCCAGCAGCAGCATTTTGAACATCGTGTCATCGGCCTGGACGAAATCACGCGCCTCGCGCAATTGCTTAACGATGGCCAGCGGGTCGCCGGCGGAAAGCAGCCATTGGTAAAGGCCTTGCAGCGCGAATTCGCGCGCACGGTGGCGTGGCGTCTTCATTTCCCCAGTCGCTCGATCCGGCGCAGCAGGGTCGTCATCTCGACCGCCGCCTCGGCGCAGTCACGGCCTTTTTGCACGGTGCGCGCCTGCGCCTGTTCGTCATTTTCAGTCGTGAGGATGCCGTTGGCGATGGGCAGGCCGGTGTCCAGTTGCACCTGGGTGATGCCGGCGCCCGATTCGTTGGAGACCAGCTCAAAGTGGTATGTCTCGCCGCGAATGACCGCGCCAAGCGCGATCAATGCATCAAACCGGCCGGTGGCGGCGAGGCTTTGCAAGGCCAGCGGCGCTTCGAGCGCGCCGGGCACCTCAGCCACGGTGATGTCGCCAACACCCAGTTCGGCCAGCCGTGCGCTGCACGAGGCGAGCAGCGCATCACCGACGGGCTGGTTGAAACGGCAGCGCACGATGCCGATGCGCAATCCGGCGCCGGACAGATCCGCTTCCAGCTTGGTGACTGCGCAGGCGCTCACTTGCGGTCCTTTGCGGCGGGCTGCTCGTAACCGGACACCTCCAGCGACCATCCGGCCATGCTGGGCATTTTGCGCGGGCTGGCGAGCAGCTTCATCCTGCCGACCTTGAGATCGCGCAGTATTTGCGCGCCGATGCCGTAGGTAAGCAAGTCCATTTTTTGCGGCACCGGCTTGCCCGGCGTGGACACCCGCTCAATGAGCTGGCCGGCGGACTCGGAACAGTTGAGCAACACCATCACACCCGAACCCTCGGCGGCAATGCGCGCCATCGATTCGCCCACCGTCCAGGTGTGGTTGCCGGCGCCAATGTCGAGCAGGTCGACCAGCGACAGCGGTTCGTGCACGCGCACCAGCGTTTCGGCCTGCGGATCGATCTCGCCCTTGACCAGCGCAAGATGCGGCGCACCGGAAGCCGCGCCGGTGGCCGAATGCTTTTCAAGATACGCCACCAGGCGGAAGGGGCCATGCGCCGTCTCGATGTTGCGCTCGGTCACGCGCCTGACCAGGCTCTCGTGCTGGCTGCGGAAGTGAATGAGGTCGGCGATGGTGCCGATCTTGACGCCGTGGATCTTGCCGAACTCGATAAGGTCGGGCAGGCGCGCCATGGTGCCGTCGTCCTTGAGGACTTCGCAGATCACCGCGGTCGGCGACAAGCCGGCAAGACCGGCGAGGTCGCAGCCGGCCTCGGTATGACCTGCGCGCACCAGCACCCCGCCGTGTTGCGCCATCAGCGGAAAAATATGCCCCGGTTGCACAATGTCATCGGGCTTGGCACCGGCGGCGACCGCAGCCTGTATGGTGCGCGCGCGATCCGGTGCGGAAATGCCGGTGGTAACACCAGTCGCAGCCTCTATGGAGACGGTGAAGTTGGTATGCATGGCGGCGCGGTTATCGCGCACCATCAAGGGCAGGTTGAGCTGGCGGCAGCGCGCCTCGGTCAGCGTCAGGCAAATCAGCCCGCGGCCATGCTTGGCCATGAAATTGACCGCCTCGGCCGTGACAAAATCCGCCGCCATCAGCAAGTCGCCCTCGTTCTCGCGGTCTTCTTCGTCGACAAGGATGACCATGCGACCGGCCTTGAGCTCGCCGATGATTTCCTGGGTTGAACTGATGGTCATGAATGGGCCTGATCTGGTCTGGTATTGCTTCGGGAAGCCGGCAATTTTACGTTGTTTCAGTGCGTTGCGCTGACCCATGGGCCCGCCCAGGCGCCCACCCATGAGCTCAGCCGCGCGCCCAAGCTGGCGCGCCATCCCGCCGCACCGCCATGGACGCCCTTCTCCCCCATAGTTGATCCAGATCAACTACAGCGTGGCATAGCAGTCCATGTGGCCCACGCATGCCAACACCACGCACGCCGACTAACCTGGACGCCGCATCAACGGCAAACAATAAGACCCAAAAATTAAACTCTTGTCCGCTCTGTTTTGTCACAGAAGTGTCCTCTATCCTGCGCCCTTATCGTCTGGCTTTAGGCCCCCCGCCCGAAAACGTCGCATGATTTGGATTCCACATCTCTGGCAATCGATAAAATTTCGCGTTGCCACGTTCACGCTATGCGTTTTTGCCGCCAGCCTCTGGTCCCTGACGCTTTACACCAGCCATATGCTTCGCGCGGACATGGAGCAGTTACTGGGTGAGCAGCAGACCACGACAGTGAGCATCGTCGCCGCGCAGATAAACGAGCAACTGCGCGTCCGGCAGCAAGCCTTGGCACTGATTGCCGGTGGGCTTGGCCCCGACTTGCTAGCCAACCCGACCGCACTGCAGGCCTTGATCGAACAGCGCCTGGCCTTGCAGAGCTTGTTCAACGCAGGCATCTTCGTCCTCCGGCCAGACGGCACCGCAATCGCCGAGTTTCCGCGCATCGGCCGCATCGGCCTCTATTACATCGAC